>DATENK010000001.1:0-5772 GCA_035275085.1 Verrucomicrobiia bacterium
CTTACATCAATGCCGATCCCGTGCTCGCGAAACGCCTGCAGGATGTTGGGACGGCCACTGTCATGCCGCTGGGCGCACCGATTGGTTCTAATCGCGGACTGAAAACTCGCGATCAACTCGCAATCATCATCGAACAAGCGACGGTGCCGGTCGTCGTTGATGCCGGCATCGGCGCGCCGAGCCACGCCGCGGAGGCGATGGAACTGGGAGCGGATGCAGTGCTTGTCAACACAGCCATCGCTGTGGCCGGTGATCCTTGCCGTATGGCGATCGCATTCAAAATGGCGGTTGAAGCCGGCCGAGCCGCCTACGAAGTTGGCCTCGCCGCCGAGCAACGTTTCGCCGCGGGTACAAGTCCGTTAACGGCCTTCCTCGAATGACAGCCAGCTACCTTCCACTGCCGCGTCTCAAGGAGTTGCTGAAAAAAGCGCAGCGCACGCGTGTCGTCGTCGTCGGAGACGTGATGCTCGACCAGTTCATCTGGGGCAACGTGTCGCGCATTTCTCCGGAAGCGCCGGTACCTATCGTGGAATTTCTGCGTGAAAGTTTCATGCCGGGTGGAGCGGCAAACGTGGCGCGCAACCTTTCCGCGCTAACGGCGCAGGCGAAGCTCTTTGGGTTCGTCGGACGCGATGATCACGGGAAGAATTTGCAACAACTGCTCCACGACCAGCGTGTGGATTGTCGGGGACTGCTCCCAACCACCGACCGAGCCACCAGTGTGAAGACCCGGATCGTCGCCCATCAGCAACAAGTCGTGCGGGTCGATCGCGAAACGCGCTGCGATGCCGACGCCAGCACCACGCGCCGCTTGCTGGCGGCATTGGAACCCAGCCTCTTTTACGCGGATGCAGTGATCATTGGCGATTATGGCAAGGGCGTGGTTACTCAGAAGCTCATCGATGAACTAAGACGCATTTGTCGCGCGCGCGCCGTTTGGCTGAGCATGGACCCGAAGCCCGTGCATCATCTGAACCTCGCCGGCTTTTCGCTGATCACGCCGAACCGCAAGGAAGCCTTTGAGCTCGCCGGCATCGAGGACAGTTCGGGCGCCGAACGCCCCAGTGATCCGTTGCAGGACGAAAAGCTCATGCGCGTGGCGCAAAAGCTTTTGCACGACCTCGCGCCGGCCGTATTGTTGATTACCCTGGGCGATCACGGGATGCTGCTTTGCCAGCGCGACGCGAAGCCTTTTCACATCCCCACTGTAGCGCAGGAAGTTTTTGATGTGTCCGGCGCAGGCGACACCGTGATCGCTTCCTTTACGCTTGCCATCGCCACCGGCGCTTCGCCCAGCGAGGCGGCTATTTTCTCCAATCACGCCGCCGGCGTTGTTGTGGGCAAGGTTGGCACCGCCACCGTTACTCCCGAGGAACTTGTGGCCAGCTTTCAGGAGATTTGATGCAGTCCGGCAAAGTCACGCCCGCGGCGATTCGCGCGATGAAAGCGCGTGGTGAAAGAATCGCGTCGCTCACGGCCTACGATTATCCAACCACCAAGCTTCTCGACGAATGCGGTGTGCCGCTTATTTTGGTCGGGGATTCACTGGGCATGGTGGTGTTCGGATATCCCGACACGACGCACGTCACCATGGCGGAAATGGAGCATCATGTTCGCGCTGCAGCGCGTGCAAGACCGCGTGCGCTTCTCGCGGCTGATTTGCCGTACCGCAGTTACGATACTCCTGAACATGCGGTCGCAAACGCGCGCCGGTTGGTCGCCGCTGGCGCGGAAGCGGTGAAAGCTGAAGGCGTCCTGATGGATTCGGTGAGCGCTATCGTCGCCGCGGGTATTCCATTCATCGGCCACATCGGGATGCTGCCGCAAAGCATCCTTGAAGAAGGGCGCTATCACATCAAGGGCAAGAACAGCAGCGAAGGCTCAGGGTTGATGCAGCAGGCGATCCAGTTGGAAAAAGCGGGCGCTTTCGCTATCGTTCTCGAACTCGTCCACGCTCCGGTTGCCAAAGCCATTAGCGAAAAACTGTCGATCCCGACTGTCGGCATCGGCTCTGGCAAGGATTGCGATGGCCAAATTCTTGTCGTCAATGACCTGATCGGCACGTTCCCGTGGTTCACGCCAAAGTTCGTGCAACCGAAAATGAACGCGGCCGCGCAAATCAAAGCTGCAGTCACCGAATGGAAGGCGCAGTTATGAGCCGTTTGACCCACCTTGATGCCAAAGGCGAAGCGCGCATGGTGGATGTCTCCGGCAAGCCCGTTCAACTGCGCCAAGGTGTCGCCCAGGGGGAAGTGCACCTCCAGAAACGCACGGTAGACCTGATCCAGTCCGACAAAATCGCGAAAGGCAATGTCCTTGCCACTGCCCGCATCGCGGGCATTCAGGCTGCCAAACGCACCGGCGAATTGATTCCACTCTGCCACCCGCTTCCGATCACTCACTGCGAAGTCGATTTTGAACTCGGCCGCGACCGCATCATCATCACTGCTTCGGCAAAGATTGCCGCCCAGACTGGAGTCGAAATGGAAGCGCTCACCGCCGTCTCTGTCGCCGCACTCACGATTTATGACATGTGCAAAGCGGTGGACAAGGAAATGCAAATTACAAACATCAAGCTGCTTTCGAAGACAAAATCCGTCGTTTAATATTTTGGTATGCAAATCGTTGTCGGAATCATCACCATCTCCGATCGCGCATCTCGCGGCCTCTATGATGACCTCGGCGGCCCCGCCCTGAAGAAAGCCGCCGAAGGTTACGGTTGGACCGTTGCAGCCGAACTGCTCGTCCCTGACGAAAAACGGGACATCCAACGGGCCGTTCGCGAACAAATTGCCAAAGGCTGCCAACTCATTCTTACCACCGGCGGGACTGGCGTTGCGCTGCGCGACGTAACGCCCGAAGCGTTGCGGGAGATCGCAATTCGCGAACTTCCCGGTTTCGGCGAAATAATGCGCCTTGAATCCATGAAGATCACCAAAAACGCCATCCTCTCCCGGAACCTCGCTGTGGTCGTCGACAAGGCGCTCGTTATTGCTCTTCCAGGCAAACCCAGCGGCGCCGTCGAATGCCTCAGCTTCGTCGTCGACGCAATCCCGCACTGCATCGAAGTCCTTCAGGAAGTGCCGACGAGTTGCTGATCCGTGACACCGACGTTCCAAACGATCGAGCACCGTGGCTGTCGACTCACCTACTGTATCACTGGCAATGGTCCGCCGGTTCTCATGATCCAGGGCGCTGGCATGCACGGCGATGGCTGGCTGCCGCAAATTGAGGGTTTAAGAGATGTATATTCGTGTTTGCGATTCGATAATCGCGGTATGGGCAAAAGCCAGCCAAGTGGCGCGCCGATCACCATCGAACAGATGGCCGAAGATGCGCGGATTCTGATGGATGCGGCCGGGTGGCAGTCCGCACACGTGGTCGGTCACTCCATCGGCGGCTTGATTGCGCAGCATCTGGCGATTACCGATCCGTCGCGCGTGAGCACCCTGGCATTGCTTTGCACGTTCGCGCGGGGCAAAGAAGCTACCGGCTTTCGCGGCAACATGTTCTGGCTGGGCCTGCGGACGTTCATCGGAACGCGCGCTATGCGTCGTCACGCTTTTCTCCAAATGGTTTTCCCGCGCGATTATCTGGCCAAGGTTGATCGCGATGAGCTAGCGGAACAATTGGCACCATTGTTCGGGCACGATCTGGCGGGCCACCCGCCCGTCATTCGGAAGCAACTGGCCGCCATTAGCCGGTACGATGCCATACCGCACCTGCACAAACTCGCGAGCATTCCAACCCTTGTTATTTCGGCCACGCACGATCCCATCGCTCGCCCGCGCGCCGGAAAAGCCATCGCCGCCGGAATTCCAGGCTCCCGCTACTTCGAACTTGCAGAAGCTTCTCACGGCGCGCCCATCCAGTTCGCCAAAGAAATCAACCATCTTCTGCGGCAGCACTTCGCAGGATAATTTTATTCTTTGGTAGTAAAATCGCAGAGATGTTTGGCAGACTCTGACATTGCCAAACAGGGTGTTCCGCCTTTAAATTCTCGACTCGGTTACGACATCACCGAGCGCGAAATGACCGATTATAAGGTAAAATTTGAGGTATTCGAGGGCCCGCTCGACTTGCTCCTGTATCTAATCAAAAAGGAGGAGGTCGATATTTACGAGGTCAACCTCACTCAGCTTGCTACGCAGTTTCTCGAATATATCGAAGTGATGCGCATGCTCGATTTGGAAATCGCGGGCGAATTTCTCGTCATGGCCGCAACCCTGATGTACATCAAGAGCCGCGAGTTACTCCCGCGGGACCAGCAGGTGCAGCCTGAAGGCGAGGACGAAGGCGAAGACCCTCGTTGGGAACTCATCCGGCAGCTCGTCGAATACAAAAAATTCAAAGACGCCGCGGCCCGCTTGCAGCAACTGGAAATTTCGCAGGAGAACACCTTTCCACGGGTGCCCGGTAAACCTGAGTTTCCGGAAGAGCCCTCGACTGCCAAGCCAAGCGTTTCGCTATTTGATCTGGTCAGCGCAGTCGGAAACGTTCTGAAACGTTTCACCGAAAAATCGGAGGGCGAACGCGAGATCTTTCAGGACCGCTGGACAGTTAGCGAGAAAATCGAGTCCATTGTCAAACTGCTTTCGGAAAAGGCGCCTTTGAAATTCTCGGAACTTTTTTCCGAAGCGTCCAACCGAACTGAGGTAGTGGTGACATTCCTCGCAATACTCGAGTTGATCCGCCTGAAGCAGATCGTTGCAATACAGCAGGAGGATTTCGGCGACATTGAAATCGCCAAAGCCAGTGAGGTAGAGCGAAGCGTCCCCGCTGAGCCGCCTGCGGAACCAATCACGACCAATTCATAATGGAACTGAAATCTATTCTCGAAGCGATTTTGTTTTCCGCGCAGCATCCAGTCATCGCCAAGGATCTCCGCGAGTTGATGGCATCGGCCGCCGAAAAGTCCGAAGAATCCGCGCCAAAGGATTTCCGGAAAGTCTCCGCCGACCAGATTACCGAGGCCCTGGAGCAACTCGCGCGCGAGCACGAGCAGCTTGGCCGAAGCTATCGGCTGATGTGTGTGGCCGGCGCGTGGCAATTCGCCACCCGCCCGGATTACGCGCCGTGGATTAAAGCGCTGGTTGGCCATAAAGTCAGACCGCCCAGGCTTTCGCAACCGGCACTCGAAACCCTGGCGATCATAGCTTATCGCCAGCCGCTAACTCGCGCCGAGATCGAGCAGATTCGCGGCGTCGCGGTCGATGGCGTGATGCAGACGCTGCTCGAACGCGGTCTCGTGGAGCAAACCGGGCGCGCCGAAGTGCCGGGACGTCCAAACACCTACGGCACGACGCAGCATTTCCTGGAATATTTTGGTTTGGGCAGTCTCGAAGACTTGCCGGCTGCGGACGAGTTGCGCCGCATTCCAATCCAAAAGCCGGAAATATTGTTAACCGCCGATCAGGCAGCTCCCGCCGAACCGGCGGCGAACGAACCGGCGCCGTCCGCATCGGCATGAACCTTTCTGACCACCGCAAGGCCATCGACAAGCTGGACGAGCGTATTCTGGAATTGCTGAACGAGCGGACGCAGCATGTGCTCGCCATCGGCGAAATCAAACTCAAGGCCGGCGAGGAGATTTATGCGCCGCACCGCGAGTTGGCGGTGTTGCAGCGCCTCATCAAAGCAAACAAAGGTCCGATCACCAGTGAATCACTAAAAGCGATCTACCGGGAGATCATGTCCAGCGCGCTGTCGCTGGAGAAATCGATGACAATCGCGTATTTCGGGCCCGAGGCGACGTTCACACACCAGGCGGCG
>DATENK010000002.1:0-11812 GCA_035275085.1 Verrucomicrobiia bacterium
GTCCTATACGGGATACGACGCGAGCGCTCACATCGCAGAAGAAACGCTCATGGCCCGCAAAAACTGCGCGTGGGGCGTCTTTTTGTCGGTGGCAGTCTCGGCCATTGTCGGTTACGTCTTGTTGCTTGCGCTGACGTGGTGCATTCCACGGGGGGATATTGCCGCCACGGCCAATGACGCTTACCCGGTCTTGTACATTGCCTACGAAAATTTGCGCGCTGTGTTCGCGCACGCCGTGGCGATTATCATCGGCGTAGCCATGTGGTTGTGCGGCTGCGCCTCGATCACATCGATGGGACGGATGTGGTACGCGTTCGCGCGCGACGACGGCATGCCGGGCTCGACCTTGTTGAAAAAGGTCAGTCCGACACATCGCACGCCAATTGCGGCCACGCTCATCACCGCGGGACTCACAATTGTTGCCTGCCTTTACGCGGCCGCCTATTCCGTGGTCACATCGGTCAGCACGATCACGCTGTATTTGGCGTATGTTATTCCCGTTTACCTGAATTGGCGCAATAAACGCCGCGGATCCGGCGAATACGTCACGCCCGCAATTGCTCCGTGGAACCTTGGCCGCTGGGCGCCGTTCATTAACATCGTCGCGATCGTCTGGACCGCGTTCATCGTCGTCGTGTTCAGCATCCCGCCTAATGAACTCGTCCTGTGGTCCATGCTGCTCCTTGCAGTGTTGCTGCTGGTGTATTGGCATACGTCGGCGAAGCATGCTTTCAAAGGACCGCGCGCGCCCGCGAATTGAAGCTTGGCTGTCCGACATGGATTCGAACCATGACTAAAGCCTCCAAAGGGCTCTGTGCTACCGTTACACCATCGGACAAGCCGCCCGAAAAGGTAGCGAGCGGGAAGGCGACTGCAACTTATTTTGTCACGCCGCCATCGACGTCTGGTGCAATCGCAGAGATGGAGCTGAACAGAATAGGTGGAAGTTGAACCAATATGCTTCCAAGGCTTTGAAGAACGTGGCCAACTCATCGAGGTCGGCGAACTTGGCCACATAAGAGTTCGCGCCCAAACTCATTCCTTTCTCGACGTCGCCCGGAAATACCGAGGCCGAGAACAAAATCACCACAAGCGAACGCATTGTCGGCTGTGAGCGAATCCAACGCAGAACTTCGAAGCCGTCGTCGTCGGGCAACTTTAGATCGAGCAACACGACATGGGGAAAGGGATAGCGATCGCGATTGGCAAATTGGCCTTCCCCGGCGAGATAGGCGCGGGCCTCGCGACCCGACGTGACGGACTTAAAATCGTGGTGAGGCAGATATTTTTGAAACGCAAAGGACAACAGAGAAATGTCGTTTGGGTCATCTTCAACCTGCAAGACGCAGAATTTAGTCACCCTAAACACTACTGCACAACCCCCATGCGCAATATGGGGCCAACTCTGCATTACAGGACGAAAACCCGGAGTATGGCGAGGAGTTCTCGGGGGTGGGGGACCCCATATGGAGATGCCAAACTCCGGGTTCGGGCGCGTTTATAGGGACGGTCGAAGGAATAGGCAAAAGGTTTTGATTAAATGTTATTCACCCCTTATTCACAGGACAGAGAAATTTTGAGCAGAGTTTAGGAGTCAATTCTGCGGAAAGCGCGCCATTCCAGCGGTTTATCAGCGACATAGAGCGCCTTCATGTCTTTCATATGCATCAAGACCCATGGTTGCTTCGCATCAACGCCGTTTTTGGTGTAAACCACATCCGCGGCCACGTAAACGCACATGTGCACGGCGGTTTCGCCCGATTCGAGCAATAACAGAAGATCACCGAACTGCGCGGGCCCGCTCACTGGTCGGAAACCTTCGCGGAGCAGTGCATTATAGTCGGCCGGGTTTTGGAGGTTATGCCGCGGTTGGTCGTAAAAGAAGTTGAAGGAAGTCCAAAAACAATCGTGCCGCACCCCGCCATCGGCATCCGGGTACGTATACAGCCGCACACGGGGCACCGGGGGCATGAAATAGGAAACGTTCAGGGAAGCACCTCCGGGAACCCGGCTCATCGACCGTAAAAGTTCATCGACTTCGTCGTTTTTTCTGAAGCGCCCCCAGTAATTCACGAGCGTATTGATATCGGACTCACGGTTCAGGTGCAGTTTCATGATCAGCGTAGGAACGCGCGCCAGGGTGCGCACCAACCGTCGCGCCTCATCTTGTGAGCGCAGCAGTTCAAAGACCTGCGCATCGCCGAAGTAGACGCGCTGATGTTTGGTGTAACACAACCGTCGTGCGAGGTTCACACCGTCGTCCGGCAACCCACTCTCCGACAGCCACGTGTCCAAGGCATCCGCTCGATGGAAGAAAGCCCAGTACTGGTTCGTGTTAAGCGGGCTCTGGGCGAGCACGGAGTAAATTTTCTCGCGCGAAGTTGAGCTCATGTCCGCGACCACCTCGACCGGCGGTAAAATGCGCCAGCCATTACTCAGTGGCTCCCACCGATTGGTTGCAAGCAACGATGCCTTCTGTTCCGGCGTTAAATCACATGCGCCGATCAATGTTCGTATCTGTTCCGCGGATTGGTCTGGAAAAGACCAACGGATCACGCGGTCCCATGCATTGGTCAGGAACAATTCCTCAGGGCGGTCAAGCACGAGGGGCGTGATCTCGAGTTCACCCCAGGGTTCGGTCGCGGCGATTTGTTTCGGTGCCTGCGTCGCGTCTGCCCCTCGATATATCCTCGGACGCAAGATCCATTGCGCGGTTGCGAGCAAAGCCATTCCCACAAGACAGGCGACGATGTGTGAAGGCTTAATGCGCATGAGCGGGCTGAAGCTGAGGCAATCCCTAAATGACTATATGCACGACCCATAGAGCATGCCCGCCGCCCCGGGAAAACTCTTGGAGGTTCTTGCGATGTTCGGCAGCGCGTTGCTTAAGGCAGCATGCTGGGGCTGAATTGGCCGAACCAGACGTCGTTATAGAACCAACTCGCGTCTTTAGGCGCCGTCGTGCCGGTGACGGAAAAACGAGTGCCATTTCCGCTAAAGGCGCCCAAAGAAAAATACGCCGCGCCCGTCGCGTCGGTTGCAACAGTCACCGCCCGTCCCACCTGTTTCGCTGAAGTCACGCGGGTTCCCATTGTCGATGCACCGGCTTGCCACAGCACGAGACAATCCTGCCCGCTGGTTTCCACCTGTGGCGCCGTAAATTCCGATGTGTTCGCTATCCGAAATGGTCGCGATACCGCGGGAGTTCGCAGGACTTGCGCCCCATAAACCGCGTTGGGCTCGCCCCAGACCACCAGCCACCCTCGCCCATTGCTGCTGACATCTGCTGCGGTGGAATATTGGTTGGTAGAGTTCATAATCATGAAACCTTGCGCATCGAGGACCACTCCTTTGGGATTCAAACGCGCGCCGAAAATGCTTCGCCGGTTCGGTCGTTGGTCCATCCACACGATAAAGTCCGCGCGTCGTGAGAGTTTTGGGGAAGCTTGGTTTGCGCGCCGCGTGCAAATGCGGATGCCGCGCGGATCAAGCACTCGGCCCGCAGGGTTGATGCGCGCCGCATAGATGTCCTGGTAATCATAGCGCTGATATTCCGGTGTGCCTGCTGGCATGCTCCGGTCGTCACTCCACGCCACCCAGAAGTTGACTCCGTCGGCGGCCACGCTGAATTCGCGGTTGACCAATTCGGGATACGGGTGCGCGGCATTCGCGGTGACGACGATCGGTTGTGTATCGAGCAGTTCACCCGCGCTGGTCAGGCGCCGGGCGTAAACCGTCGGCCCTTTGCTCCACACGATGAGAAACTGTCCACCCAAAGCTGCGACCCCAGCCTGGCCATCAGTGTCACCGGTAAGCGGGATGCCGTCGCCGTCCAAAGCTTCGCCGAGCGGCCCCACACGGATGCCATAGATTTCGTGAGCCAAATCCATGGTTCGCCGATAATCAATCCAGGTCACAAGCGTATTCTGCGGCCCAACAGCCACCGAACCGCCGTACTGTCCGTAGTTTACCGGGAGCACAGTGGGCTGCAGAGCACCGAAGGCCGCATGATTGGAAAGAAACGCGAGGGTCGCCATCCATAGAGCGCGATTTGTTGCCATGCCCCAGATTCGGAAATCTTGCTGCCGAAATAACTAGGTCAGTATGCTAGCTTGGCTGTGCCCATTACCTTAGGGGCGGTGAGGAACTTACCTACCGAAAAAAAGTCCGAAGGATTTAAGCCCGAGCGGCGTGTTCCTTGGTGAATATGAAAAAGCTCACAAGAGTTCTGTTGATGACTGTCGCCGGAAATCTATGCCTCGGGAACCCCTTCGCATTGGCCCAGGGGCAAGGCGGCATCGTTGGCGTCGCGGTGCCCGGCCCGGCGCCCGTGCCGACCGTTGAACCAGCCCTCCAACAAACGTTCGATATCGACTTTCATGGCGGAACGCCGGTGGAACTGGCGGATGCCGTAGAGAAGGCCTCTAAAATGCCGTTGAACGTCATTGTTCCGGAACGGCACCGGGACTTCTATATCCCCCCGGTGAAATTACGAAATGTGACTGTGCCTCAATTGTTCGAAGGGATCACCAAATCGAGTTTCAAATCCGAATATCGGCGGACCGGGCGAAACAATGTTTCGGTAACGCAAACGACTTACGGTTTCAGAATGGCGGACAACCGGCTCAATACAAACACCGTGTGGTATTTCTTCGTCGAAGCGCCTCCGGAGCCGCTTGAGAACCCAGACGATGACCCGATCTGTCGCTTCTGGCAAATGGAACCGTATCTGCAAGGGTTGCACATCGAAGACATCACCACCGCAATTGAGACCGGCTGGAAGATGCTGGGAGTCAGTCCTCTCCCACGACTGAATTTTCACAAAGATACCAAGCTCCTGATCGTGGTTGGCCCGCCGCTACAATTAGCACTGATTGATGACGTTTTGCGACAGTTGACACCCAAGGTGAATCCGGTTAGTGGAGTACCGGCCAAACCGATTCGGAATGAAGGTGAAAAGCCTTCCAGACAATAATGCGCTGGCCGCAAGCCTGGGGACTTGCGAAGTGTGGCCGTTATGGGAGCGGTTGGTTGAACCGGAGCGTTCGGCGACGAGCGGTGAAGCGGAGGTTGCCCAGCTTACCGCACGAATGGCACGCAGTGATGAGAATGCTTTTCGGGAATTCTATGCTCGGTACTTCAACCGGCTGCTCGGGTATTTACTGGTTCTTACGCGGGGGCAAGAAGACTCGGCACGCGAGGCACTGCAATCAGCCATGTTGCGCGTGGTGAAACACATCAAGCGCTTCGACGACGAAGACACGTTCTGGAGCTGGCTAACAGTCCTGGCGCGGACCACATTGGTGGACCAGGAACGGAAACGAAATCGCTACCACGCCGCTTTGGATCGTTTTGTTCATGAAGACTCATCCGCGGTCGAAACTCATTTGCTGGAGTGCCTTAAGGAGAGCGTCGCGACGCTGCCAGCGGAAGAGTCGGGCCTGATCGAAAAGAAATACTTTGAGGAACAGTCCGTTGCTCAGATTGCGTCGGTCATGGACACTACCGAAAAGGCGATTGAATCCCGTCTAGTGCGGATCCGCCAGAAGCTAAAGAAACAGACGTTGGAGTTGTTGAAATGAAAGACGAGCAAATGCTCTCCGTAATGTTCGCCGATGTTGTAAACTTCCGCGAGCAGTCCTTGCGGCAAACACTTCGGCACGTAAGCCGCCAACGTCGTATCCGTCAGGCCCGGCGTGCGTTGCTGACCCTGGCAATGGCGGCGGTGACAGTTTGGTGGCTGCTGCCGCATGGCGCCGCATTAAAGTCTGCGCCGCACTTGAATATTGTGCGCACAAAAGCGTTATCCGCTGAACAACTCGTAACGACGCGGCAAAATTCAGTGACGATCATTTCCAGCGATAAATCGAGCCTGGCGCTGGTTGGGGATGATCAACTTCTCGAATTAGTTCCCGGTGAGACCAAGTTACTGGTGTGGCACGCCCCGCATCAGGCGGAGTTGGTGATCTTTGGTCCTTAGCTCCAGAAGGTGATGTGCGGTTCACCTCGCGCTTCGCGCAGAATCAGCAGCGCAAGCTCGCGCAAATGGTAGTCACCCCACATGGAACTTTCGCCGTTCGGAATTTTTCGGCCAGGCGCGATGTAGTCCCAACCGATCGGACGATGATAAACAGAATGCAGGAGCAGGCCCTGGTGTTTCGGGTTTGTCGAAAGATACGGCTCGCTCAACAACGTTTCGGCAATCGTAAACGCCTCATGGTGATGGCCGAGACGAAGCAAACCTTGCGCCGCAATCGCTGCGGCTGAGCTGTCCACGGGCTCCCAATCATTGTAAGGATCGGAATCCTTGCGGTCGTAAGCACCCAAACGCCACAAATTCGGAGCGCCAGTGTCCCACATGGGCACGCCGTCCGCGCAGCAATTTTCGAGATAGAATTTGGCGGTCGCGTCCCCTGCCCTTTGCAAAGTTTTCAGCGTGGCCTTTGGCCCGCCGATCGCCTTCAGGAATTCAATTTGTTCGGCGAAACCGCAGATCGCCCACGCCAGCCCTCGCGTCCATGTACTGAAAGGCGAATAGCCTTGCTGGGAATTAGGGCAACGATAGTTGCCGTCGTTCACATTGAAAATGCTTTCGTGCGCCACGCGACCGCGCTCGTCATAGGCATCGCGTCCCTCTCCATAATAAACCGCAAACTCCGCGGTCGTCTCGGCGTGTTGGATCAGCCGTTCAAGCAGCGAAATCTTTCGGTCCCGCTCGCCCATCAGCACATGTCCGAGTTGATGGGCCGCGCCGAGTGAACGCAGCGAACGCAACGTGTCGATGAAGAGTGAGTGCGGACCGTTGAAGGAATAGATGAACCCTTTGCCATTGCTAATCGGCGTCCAGCGCGCAGCCTGCACCGCGCCCGAGGTCTTCAACGCCAGCTCATAGAACGCCTGTTCGCCTTCGTCGTGGGCGAGTTTGCCTTCGCGCATCAGCCGCAGCAGCGTGCCGTACGTGGAGATGTTATTGAACCCGTGGTCGTGCACACCAACGTGCGAAACATGCGGCGCCATCAGTTCACGCGTCTTGCGCCGGCCAATCTCCAGGAACTTCTTGTCACCCGTGGCGTCAAACTGAAGCAAGGCCGAGCCAAATTGGAAACCTTGCGTCCATTCGGTCCAACCGCGCGTGGTGTATCTGCCTTTGACGGTAAAGACCGGCGTGCCCCGTGCCGGGTCCCACGATTTCTCCAAATCCAGAATCTTAGCAGCTGACAGTTCGAACATGTGCTCGATTTTTGGAACGAGCTTTTTTGCGGTGAGTTGGCGATTGATCTTGAGACGCATGTTCACAGAGTCCGAATGTGAAAGCCACCATCGACATTAATAACCTCGCCAGTGCTGAAGGGCAGAAGGTCCTGCGCGATCGCGACCACCGCCTTGGCGACATCTGCGGGCGTTCCCCAGCGTTGAATGGGTGTGAGCCCGTTGGCGATTAGTTTATCGTATTTGTCCTTCACGACCGCGGTCATGTCTGTCTCAATAATGCCCGGACGAATTTCGTAAACCCGAATCCCGTGTTCGGCCAGCCTTGCCGCATATAGCGGCGTAATCATTGAAAGCGCAGCCTTGGCGATGCAATAGTCGCCGCGATTTCTGGAAGCGGCGTATGCGCTAACCGAGGAAATTGTGACGATCTTGCCGCTGCGTTGTTCAATCATCCATTTGGCGATGAGTTGCGTGAGAAAGTAAGGTCCCTTGACGTTGATGTTGATCAAGCGATCAAAACTCTCTTCGGATGCCTCCAGGATGTCCGCGCGCACCTCCGGCGCTACCCCGGCATTGTTTACCAGAAGATCGAGGCGGCCGAGCGTCTTGCGACAAAACTGAACCAGCTCGCGCCGATCATTTGCTTTTGAAATGTCCGCCCGAAAGATCTCCGCGCGCCTTCCCTGCTTCGCGCATTCGGCCGCGGTGTCTCTTGCGGCCGCCTCGTTACCGGCATAGTTGATCAGCACGTCATGCCCGATGCGCGCCAGTTCGAGCGCGATACCTCGGCCGATTCCGCGCGAACCGCCTGTAATTAAGGCCACCGGGTTCACGGCTGCAAAGGATAGAGGGCCAGTCGCTTCAGGAAAGCCAAAATTCGATTACTCGTCGTGGTCCTCATCCTCTCCACTACCACCATTGAACTGATAGCGGATGTCCTTGCAACCCTGGCTGTCCAGCCACTTCGCCAGGGCGGGCGCGCCCTCAAATATGTCCTGGAAAAACAACCAATGGAACGTGAGCAGCAGGCCGTTGCGATCGACTGCACCGGACGCGGAGAATTGCCTGGCGCGTGCATTAGCCTTGCCTTCTTGGAGCGGCAGTTGGCCCATCTTCGCACCCATTTGACGGAAAATGAGTTTTGCCTCTTGGTTGGTCCAATAGTTCTCCGGCAAGGACGAATATAAATCGATCACTTCCAGGTCCACATTCGCAGGCCCCTGGTCCCGCAGCTTTTTGATCGAGCGTTCTTTAAGTTCCTTCGCAAGTGTCCGTGCGTCTTCCTCGAGCGTGCGCGCCAACACGCGATCGCCATGCTTGACCGCGCTGCCCAAACGCTTGCGGAGTGCCAGAGCTTCGGACGAAGAATAACCATCGGCACCGGTCTGCATCAGCTTCATGTAAGTTTGGCGTGCGATTTGGTGCTGCTGCTTATCGGTTGGCGAGCGGCGATCGAGCGGGTCCCAGGGAGCCTTCAGTAGCAAATCGGGTCCGCCGGCGAAGTATGCCTGCGCATCATCATGCAGGGAAACCGCATTGCTGTCGCTCATCGCGACGCATGACAGCGTCAAGCTCGCAAAAAAATTTGTGCTGGCGACGAGTACATTCGTCGCATGCCGCTGCAAATCGTGCACCCACTGCTCACGCAAGTTGTCATTGCCATCGGGCAGCGAAACCAAAATCGTATTGCCGAAGCGACGCAAGGCGCCAGTGCTGGGAACCCGCGCTGCCAGCGCGTCGAACGCCCGGGCGGCTGCTTGATCGCGCGGACATTCACCGATCACAGTGATTTTGGGGCCGCTAAACTCCCGCGCGGCATCCCCATAAACCACCCGCGAAAGCGTGTCCGTTTTTAGAATTTGTTTGGGGCCCGTGGCAGCGGCAACGATGAAATCACCCAAGTTTCCGCGCTGGCCGACCACAAACAAGACAGCGAGCACAACTGCGAGCAAAAAGGCGACGCCATGGGTCATCAACAACACTGTGGAGGCGAGCCATCCGGGAGGTCTCGCGTTGAGAGTTTCGAAGACTTGCAAGGTGTGCTGCGCGGCGGCCTTTGGCGTTTGCGCGTTCGGCAGTTCGTCGCGGACGGCGTCGATGATCGCGATCGCGGTCTCTGGCGGAATCGTTTGGTCGTCGGGTGAAGCCTTGGGGAGATCGCGCTCTTTTAGGTCACGACTGATGCGGTTCAGTTTGTAGGCCGCGCCAATGCCGAGCACCATGGGGATAGCAACATACATGAGGATGCGGGTTTGAGTCACGATGGCCAGCGCCAGCAGACCAAGAACGGCGAAGACCCGAAAGGCGCAATCGAGCATGTGATGGCGCGAGAAGAGGATCGCATGCGCTACCCACCCGCCATCAAGCGGGAGCACCGGCAAAAGATTGAAGCCGTTGATGATCACGGCCATCAGCCCGATCTTGATCAGCAGCGCATTGTGGAGCGCAAGACCAGTGATGCCAATCCCCCCGCCCAGCACAATTCCGGGCACCGGCCCCATAAGCGACACGATCACTTTTTTCCAGCCGGCTACATTGTAATTATGGCCGATGACAGCAGCCCCGAAAAATGGAATGAAAAACATCCGCAGGTTTCGGTATTTGAAGACCCGCATCGCGAGAAAATGTCCGAGTTCGTGGACGAACAAAACGCCGACAAGGATAACGAGCGCTTCCCAGGACGACCATTGCGCAAAGCCAATCGCTACAAACGCGATCAACGATACAATCAGCAGCAGAATTCCCTTGGTGGCGCCTGATTGTTTCTGGCCCGATTTTTCCAATTCCAGCAGGACATCACGATGGCGCATCGCCAGCTCAGGCGCGACGTTATTGGCGGCGCTATAATCGACAGACATAAGTGCTCAAAAAACCCGGGATCGAGAGCAGTTTTCGCACCATGGCCGCCTGTTAAGATTGACATTATTTACAGATTTGGTTCGATTAAACCGATGAATAACGTATCGCGAGGTGATCGATTATGAATCGGATAGTCCTCTTACTTCTCGGCATGATTACCCTGTGCGCGACGTCGGGACCTGCGCAACAATTGCTGTCCTCTGGAGACACTTTTACCTACAACTTCCTCAACCTGCAGAATTTCGGGGATGGCTACGCGAGTTCAAATCCACGCGGCTTTACGACCTTCTATATCGATCCCGCGCAGTCTACCCCGGGCGCAACCTATCGAGTGGAGTTGTTTGAAAATAACACGGGCGAGGCGCCAATCGGGACCGTCAACGGAACCGGGAACGTCACCGCCAACTCGGTGAATGCCTGGCAGGACCTCAATGGCGCCGTGCGTGTCACGGTAACGTCTGGCAACGTTTATTTTCAAAACGTCGCTGTGAACGTTTACCGGCCGACCGGGTTGGGTGATTATGAATTGTATAGCAGCGGGCTGGTTCCTGTGCCTGAGCCAGGAACACTATCGCTCGTCGGGCTTGGCGCGGCCGGCCTGCTGGGGTGGACGCTGAGACGGCGCCGCGGGTAGAACGCCATGCGGATCATAAATGTGCCGCTCGCGGCGCGGAGCTACGACATTCACATCGGCCCGCGTTTATTAGACCACCTTGCGGCTCAATGCGGCGCTTTTCAGTTCAGTTCCCGGTGCGCAATCATTTCCGATCGCAACGTCGCGCGCCGTTACGGACGAAAATGCGCAACTCTTTTAAAAGGTGGCGGCTTCGAACCCACCTTCATCTCCGTCCCGGCGGGCGAACCCGCCAAGAGCCTGAAAGTCGTTCATTACTGTTACGATCAGCTTGCCAGGCACCGCCTGGAGCGAAAGTCATTCATCCTGGCACTCGGCGGCGGCGTAGTGGGCGATCTTGCCGGTTTCGTCGCGGCTACTTATCTGCGTGGGTTGTCTTTCGTGCAGGTCCCGACCACCTTGCTCGCTCAAGTTGACAGTTCCGTTGGCGGCAAAGTCGGTGTCAACCTCAAGGCGGGCAAAAACCTCGTCGGCGCATTTTACCAACCACGCGTAGTACTTTGCGACCTCGACACCCTCCGTACGCTGCCGCCACGCGAATTCCGCGCCGGCCTCGCCGAAGTGATTAAGTACGGGATCATTTATGACGCCGCGCTGTTTGAGCAACTGGAACGCGTCATCGACCGCGTCCTCTCCAGAGATGCCGGTGTGCTCGAAGACATCGTCGCGCGGTGCTGCGAGATCAAGGCGCAAGTGGTCGCCCAGGATGAAACCGAATCGGGTTTGCGAGCGATCCTGAATTTCGGACACACCATTGGCCACGCCATCGAAGCAATCTCCGGCTATCGTAAATATCTGCACGGTGAGGCCATCGCCGTTGGACAGGTGGCCGCGGCGCGGCTTTCAGCAATGCACTCGGGGATGGCGAAATCGGATGCGGAACGGATCGCGGTTCTGTTTAAGCGCGCCGGTCTGCCGACGACCGTCACGCTTTCGCGCCCGCAAGTTGCGCGGCTTCATAAAGCCATGTTGCTGGACAAAAAGGTCGCTGCGGGCGAAATCAGGTTTGTCCTCGCCGAACGCATCGGCAAAGTGCAGTGGGGACAGTCAGTGCCGCTGCAGAGCGTCGACAAGGTCTTATTGAGTTTGCGTAAGCATGCTGTTTGA
>DATENK010000003.1:0-16092 GCA_035275085.1 Verrucomicrobiia bacterium
ACCTTGACGTCTTCGCCGGGCTTCAATTGTTTCGCAGCCATGCGCCGCTGAACGTCGTTCATGTATTCATTGAAGCAGCGCGAGTGATCGTCCGGCGTCGCGGTGATCATCTCCATGTCGGGATACACACCGCCAACGCTCTTCGCAATCAGTCCAGGGAACGCTTCTTCCAGTAGAATGCGATTCAGGCGAATCAACGTATGGCTTTTCGGGTCTTCCTTGATGAACTTCTGAGTGCGGTCCGAGAGCTTCACGTTCGCGAACAGCTCCGGCGTGTACAGCTTGCCTTTTTCGAGCACATTGTTGTTCAAGTCCTTTGCCATCGCCTTGCGCCATTCCTTGTCAGGCGCGCTGCGATCGACCAAAGCGCGCGTCTGCGTCGTGAGACTGTCGTACAAATGTTTCGCCAATGGATCCGGCTGGCGCAATTTCGCCAGGAACCCGGCGGCGTCCAGGAAATCGCTTTCCTTGAAGTACGAACTTCCCGCGCGGCGCTGCTTTTCGATGCGGTCACCGAGATCAGTGAAAAATCGGTCGACCGGCAGCAACATCCGGGCGATTAAATTCGTCTCTGTATTCAGTTGCACTTCTTTCGGGCCGCGCGCGAGCTCCGAGAAAAATAATGGGTCAATCTGTGCGCTGCGATTGTAGTGCGCACGGATGTAATTCAAATACGGCGGGTCCGCCAACGCGTTCTGGGTAATCAAAATGACGTCGCGACGGTCGAATTTCGGATCCCGTGGCTTTTTCGAAGGCGGAATAAAGCTTTCGCAAAAGATCATGTACGTGGGATTAAATCGTCCGGGGTCGGTGCCGCCATAAAGTACGGCATCGCGTGTCATTTCGGGATAAAGCCCGAAGGGCGGAGTGAACATATCGTGTCCGAACCAGTAGCCGAACAGGTGGCCACGCTGTTCGTTGTCCTCCCAATGCGCGACCATTGGCCATATGGGCATCAAGAGAAATGCGATCAGCAAACCTTTGAGCGGCGCAGCCCCGCGGCTGAACCAGACCATAAGGGTTATCGCCACCGTGAGGATCAGGACGAATAGCGCGGCGTAGTGGACAATCGGATTTGCAAAGCGGGCGTAGGCGTCGGCCACATTGATCACGGCAATCGCCGCCGCGCCTCCTGCCCCGATCAACACCCATTTCCTGAACTGTTCATAATGCGTTGCCAGGAAGGCGGCAATCAACGTCAGCCCATAACCGATGCTCATCGCGATCATGACATGCGACGCCGTAAAGAACACCTTATTTAAGTCACGGCTCTGGCGTTCAAGACCTGGATTTAGCAGGATCAAAAGGAAAATGCTGAGGCATAGGTACATCGCCCAGAGTCCGATCAGCCAGCAACGCTCCCGCTTTTGCATACGTTTGAAAAACAGCAACGGCAGCAGGGCCAGAAGTAAATAAATTAAATTAAATTCCTCAACCGCGCCGGTGGTGTACATCCAAAGCTGCTTGAAAAACGTAATAAGATTCGTGGTGGGATTGATCTTTTCGTATTGGCCGCGCGTAAAGGCGTGAAAAAATCCAAACACCGTCCGCGGATAACCCCAGTTCAACGGCGGGTTCGACATCGACGCGATCGGCATATAGAGATAAAATGCCGCCCCGAGCATCCATGCGCCGCCGCTGATCAAGGCGGCCACCCATTCGCGCGGACGTTTCCACGTCTCCCTGATCAAATATAAAAACCACCCGATGATCCCGAGGCCCACGAGGTTGAACAGGAAAAACGCGCCTTTCTTGTATTCGAAGTACGTTACGTAATTCGTGATATGCCCGATCACAGCCAGGATGTAACCAAGAGTCAGCACCATGGCGGCGTTCCGGGCGAATTCGACGCCGGGCATGCGCGTTTTGAAGACCAGATAAATCCACGCGATAATCGACGTGACGCCTATCAAATGATAAATCACCAATAACGATGCGTTTTGCCCCAGCACGCCGATAAAGCCCATGCTGAGCCCAACGCAACCGCCCAGATACACCACTGAATTCCAGAAGAACAATTCCCGTCCCAGTCGGGGATGTGCTGCCACGATGGCTGCCTCCAATCCCAGCGCAATCACAAGCAGCGATTGGTGATTATTAAAACAAATGCCGAACCAGAAGAACGCCAGGTATAAATACCGCATTTGGTTCGGCGCGTAGATCCATCGCATCAGGCATACCAGCACGCCGGCCAGTGAGAGCACGCTGAGCGTGTACACTTCTACAATCACCGCCTGGCTCCACATGAACCCGTTGAACCCGATCAACAATCCCGCAACGAATCCTGAGACCACGCAAATTCCGTTCTCCCAATTGCGCGGGAGATCCTTCAGTTCCGCGATTCCTTCCATGATCATGCTGCTCCCGCGTGAGACCATCATGCCCACCAGCCCGCAAGCCAGCGCAGCGGCAAACGCCGACGAGATACCGACGCGATACGCGATATTCGAAACCGGGATGATCTTCGTGAAAATCCAGGTGTAGATCGTCCACACCGGATATCCCGGCGGATGTGGAACGCCGGCATACATCGACGCGGTGGCCAATTCCCCCGAATCTTCCAGCGTCAAATCCGGCGAGAGCGTCCACAAATACCCGATAAACGCTAACAGCGCTGTTACGCCTGCCGTGACCCAATCGATGCGGCGGAACAGCGGCTTTACTGGTTCCACCACGGCAACGGGCGCCACCGGCGCTGCTGGCGCAATCGGCTTTCCTTTCGCGTCCGTGCTAACGCCCCGCGTCTGTTGTTTCTGCGTTTGCGGCTTCATCATCAAAGTATAGACCCCAACCAAAGCGCCTATTGTATATCAGGATCGGCTCCAGTGCACATGCTTTGTTTTGGAAGAGTAGGGGAATGCATCCCTGCGCGCCGGGCCCGGCCTATGCCCCAAATTTGTCGAACATACGCGCGTTCGCTTGCATCAGCCGGATCAGATATTTCGACTTGAACACCCCCAGGGACCCCAGATTCGACCCGGTCTCCGTGAATCGTTCCAGCTTGTCCGACCCGGAAAACGCCGAATTCAGCAACACCGGTGGCGGGTGCCAGGAATGGCCTTTCATCGGACAGGGCGTGGAATGGTCCGCCGTGATCGCCAGCACATCCGGTCGATTTTGCAGGAAGACTGGCAGCGCCGTGTCGAACTCCTCCACCGCCTGACGCTTCGCATCGAAGTTGCCGTCTTCACCGTGCATGTCGGTGTACTTATAATGAATGAAGAAAAAGTCGTAATCCTCGCGCGCTTGTAAATATGTCTCAAATTGTTCCCGGATCGTTTGCGCGCCTTCCAGCTTCCGCATGCCTACCAGTTGTGCGAGGCCTTTGTACATCGGATATACTGCGATGCATGCCGCCCGCAAACCATACCGCTCCTCAAAACTCGGAATGTCAGGCTGATGCGCAATCCCGCGCATCAGAAATCCGTTCGCCGGCTTCCGTTTGGCGAGTAATGGCAGCGCCTCCTTGTAAAATTGTTGCACTATTTGCGCCGTCTTCTTTGCTTTCATGGACTTCTTATTTACCGGCGCGGCTTTCGGAATCGGCCCACCCTCACGGTGCGGGTCTGCATCAGTCAGCGGCCCTTCCAATCCCTTGCCGCGAAACACCACCACGAATCGGTGGCCCTTTCCCGCCTTGATCATCACTTGGGTATCGCCAATCTTTTTGATGTTCTTCGAAAGAAGCGCGCAAAGCTCCTCACACACAGCCGTGTCGATCCGGCCTGCCCGTCGATCAGTAACAATACCCTTCGCGTCCAGCGTGCAAAAATTCGCACGGGCCGCCACATCGCCGGCCTTTAACTCCATCCCAAGCCCAAGCGCTTCAATCACCCCACGTCCGACCTCGTATTCCAGCGGATCATATCCAAACAACCCCAGGTGTCCCGGCCCGCTGCCCGGCGTGATCCCTGGCGCGACGGGAATGATCCGTCCTTGGGCTGAGCTTTTGCTGAGCTCGTCGAGGTTTGGTGTGCGGGCCGCTTCCAACGGCGTATTGGAATCGATTCCCGGCGGTGCAATATCGCCCAACCCGTCCAGCACCACCAAAACCAGCTTCGCTTCCGTTTTTAGTGTAAGTCCTGAGTACAACGCGTCTAAATCCATCGCCGCATCATGAAAACATCCGCCACGCCGGTCAATGGATTTGCACGCGCCCAGCATTCAGGGCAGAATCGGCGCCCTTAAATGAAAAAGAACACCCCAGACGCGAATCGTCGCCGTTCCTCCCGGCGGCGCTATGGGGGGTTTGTGGCCGACTACAAAGAGCGCCGGCTCGCCGACTCGCAAGACGAAGCAGACGCCGAGCACCGTCGCGAGCCAGACGCGCCGGCGCGAGGCAAGCGTCGCGAATACATCCGCGATTATCTCCGCTGGCTGCGGCCGCACCGCTATGCCGTGGGCGCCCTATTCTTCATCGCGTTGTTGGCGGCCGCACTGCAGATGATCGAACCGCTCTTCATGCGCTTCATCATCGATCGCGTTCTGCTCAATAATCGATTGGATGCAAGCACACGCCTGCTGCGGCTGAACCAGGCCGGTGGAATATTCCTCGCCGCTATCTTTATTACCGCGCTGGTCGGCGTTCTCAAAGATTATCGCCAGCGCCTCCTGAACGTCCGCGTCATGCTGTCGCTGCGGCGATCGTTGTTCGACCGTCTCATTCACCTGCCGTTGGCCAAACTGTGGGACATGAAAACCGGCGGCATTCTCTCCCGTCTCACCGGCGACGTCGACACCACCACTGGTCTTCTCCAAATGGCGCTGGTCTCGCCTTCGATTTCGGTCGTCCGCCTCATCATTGCCGTCAGCGTCTTGATGCACCTGAACTGGCGGCTGGCTTTGACCGCAATGGCTATCATCCCGGGCGCCATGCTGATGAGTTTTACTTTCGCGCGCCGTATTCGGCCAATCTACCGTTCCCTCCGCAAAGACGCCGAACGCATCGACGGTCGCGTTGGCGAAACCTTTTCCGGCATTCGTATCGTGCGCGCGTTCCGGCGCGAAACCCACGAGCTCCTCGAATACATGCTCGGCCGCCATTCGGTCTTGCGAAAGGAAATGTTTGCCAACCGCCGCGAACTGGTCCTGTGGACCTCGTGGGGCCTGCTGCTTTCCGCTGTAAATGTGGTCATCGTGTGGTATGGTGGTTATCTGAACCTCAAGGGCGGCGCTTCGATTGGCGACATCATGGCGTTTCAATGGTACACATTCCTGCTCCTCAACCCCGTTTGGAACATTGTGAATTCCTTCTCGGAACTACAGCGCTCGCTCGCAGCAATGGAGCGTGTGTTCGAAGTGCTCGCCATGCCGAACGACAAGCCCGATCGTCCCGATGCTCGCGAAGCACCGGCGATTGTCCGCGAGATTCGCTTCGACAACCTCGAGTTCGCTTACCGGGAAGGCCAGCCGGTCGTTCGCGATTTCAACGTCACGGTCCCCGGCGGCTCGGTCGTCGCGCTGGTCGGGCGCAGCGGCGCCGGCAAAACCACCGTCACTGACCTCGTGGCGCGCTTTCATGATCCAACTTCAGGTCGCTTGCTGCTCAACGGCGCCGACATTCGCGATTTTCGCCTCAAATCTTATCGCAGTCTCCTCGCCATTGTTCAGCAGGAAGTTTTTCTCTTCGACGGCTCAGTGCGCGACAACATCGCTTACGGCCGCCGTAACGCGACCGACGCCGAAATCGAAGACGCCGCCCGCCGCGCCAATGCCCACGAATTTATCGAGAAACTTCCGGACCAATACGAAACCTTCATTGGCGAACGCGGCGTGAAACTTTCTGGTGGACAGCGTCAGCGCCTCGCAATCGCGCGCGCCATTCTCGCATCACCTCAAATCCTGATCCTCGACGAAGCTACATCCAATCTGGACACCGAAAGCGAACAACTCATCCAGGCCTCGATGGCTACCCTCCTGGCCGGCCGCACCACGTTCGTCATTGCCCATCGCCTTTCCACCATCCGCCGCGCCGACATGATCCTCCTGATGGAAGACGGCCATATCATCGAACGCGGCACCCACGAAGAACTCATGGCGGCTCAGGGCGCGTACCACGACATGGTCCGCCGCCAAATGGAATCCCACGAGGGCGAACCCGTATTTAAATGAGCACCATAAGGATTCGAAAAATAATTCTTAATCCTTGTTCTGTCCTCAATCCTTGTTGGTTTATCTTTGTTTTCGCTTGCTGCTTTTCTTCGCCTTGGAGTTTGTGCGCTGCCGCCGAGAGGCCGAACATCCTCCTCGTCCTCGCTGACGATTTCGGGTACGGCGACGTAAGCGCCTTCGGGGGCGCGGTTCCCACGCCGCAGATAGATCGCTTGGCGCGCGAAGGCACGCGCTTCACCCAATTCTATGTTGCGTCCCCGATTTGTTCGCCCTCGCGCGCCGGGCTGATTACGGGACAATTCCCCGCGCGCTGGCGCATTACGAGCTTTCTTCAAACGCGTGAAGGTAACTCCGGATGCGAGCAAGCAGACTTTCTCGATACGAATGCCCCTTCGCTGCCACGAACTCTGAAGGCTGCGGGTTACGCAACGGCGCACATCGGCAAATGGCATTTAGGCGGCGGACGCGACGTGACCAACGCGCCAAAGTTCGCTGCATACGGCTACGACGTGGGTTTCGGCACGTACGAAAGCCCCGAGCCTCATCCAGACATTACGGCGACCAATTGGATTTGGTCGACCTACGACAGAGTAAAACGCCATGAACGCACGCGTTGGATGGTGGATCGCACGCTGAACATTTTGCGCGAACGTAAGGGCACTCCGTGTTTCATAAATTTATGGTTCGATGACACTCACACCCCTTACGTCCCCTCCAGGGAGCAATTGGTCGCCGCCGGTGTGAAAACGGAGAATCCAAGCGAGCGTCAGAAGTACCGTGCTGTGCTGGTTGAGATGGACAAACAAATTGGAAGACTCCTTGACGGCCTGCGCGCCAGTGGTGCGACCAACACCCTGGTGCTGTTTCTGGGTGACAATGGCGCGTTACCCGCCTTCGGCAATCGCAATGGCGCATTACGCGCAAGCAAGCTGAGCCTGTACGAAGGCGGGATTCGCGTCCCGTTCATTGCGCATTGGCCCGGCCACATCCCAGCAGCCATTGCAAATACCACGAGCGTTGTTGCCGCGGTGGATTTCTTTCCTACGCTCTGCGCGATTACTGGAGCGACGCCGCCCAAGGGAATAAAATTCGACGGCGAAGATATCAGCAAGGCCCTGTTCGGTCGCGGCTTCATCCGCACCAAGCCCCTCTTTTGGGAATACGGCCGGAATACAAAATGGTTCAAATTCCCTGCGGCCGCGCGCGACCACAGCCCGAACGTGGCCATCCGCGATGGCCCCTGGAAGCTCCTGGTCAACGACGACGGCACCAATCCCGAGCTTTACAACGTAATCGCCGACCCAAGCGAAACCACAAACTGTGCGCGCACTGAAGCCGCTGCGACGCGAAGGTTCACTGAAGCCGCGCTGACCTGGAGACAGAGTCTGCCATGATCTCCACAAGGATTGAGGGTGGAACCAGGATTCGGAAAGAAATTCTTAATCCTTGTTCCGCCCTCAATCCTTGCGGATTTCCTTTTCTTT
The DNA here is from genome assembly GCA_035275085.1 of Verrucomicrobiia bacterium. Classification (GTDB taxonomy): domain Bacteria; phylum Verrucomicrobiota; class Verrucomicrobiia; order Limisphaerales; family DATENK01; genus DATENK01. The sequence goes on from DATENK010000003.1 coordinate 7,596, forward strand.
TCGCGCTGCTTCTTTCGATCTCTTCGTGTGCTGGCAAACCGAATATTGCGGTCTTCCTTGCGGACGATCACAGTATGCTGGATTCCCAAGTTTATAACGCCACCGGTGTTCGGACCCCCAACATGCTCCGCGTCGCCAATGTCGGGATGACATTCACGCATGCGTTTGTGGCTTCGCCAAGCTGCGCGCCTAGCCGCGCGGCGTTGCTCACCGGGCTTATGCCCGCACGCAACGGCGCAGAGGCAAACCACTCCAAACCGCGACCGGAGATCAAAAAACTTCCCGCTTACCTTCGCGGTCTCGGCTACGAAGTGGTCGCCTTCGGCAAAGTCTCTCATTACAAACACACTCAGGATTACGGCTTTGATTATTTCGCTCACGACGCCTTCCACGAGCACGTCGCAATTCCTGCAGCAGTGAAATGGTTGCGTGAACGCAAAAGCAAAAAGCCACTGTGCATCTTCATCGGCTCGAATTGGCCCCACGTGCCCTGGCCGGAGAAGGCCGATGAAGCCAACCATGTCCATCTGCCTCCCACGCAAGTGCCCACACTCGAAACACGACACGCGATGACGCTTTACCAAACCGCAATCTCTCGGATGGATGACGAACTCGGCCGCGTGTACGATGCCGCCAGGGAGGTGCTTGGCACGAACCTTCTGTTTATCCACAGCAGCGATCACGGTGCGCAATTCCCCTTCGCGAAATGGAATTGTTATGACGCCGGCATCCGCGTTTCCCTTCTCGTCGCCTGGCCGGGCGTGATCAAACCCGCTACCCGCACCGATGCCATGATTAGTTGGGTCGATCTTTTGCCCACCCTCATCGAAGCCGCCGGTGGAACACCTCCTGACAATATTGATGGCCGCTCATTCCTGCCCGTCCTGCGCGGTGAAAAATCAACTCACCGCGATCGCATCTTCACCACTCACAGCAGTGACGGGAACATGAACGTCTATCCCATCCGCAGCGTCCGCACCGCCGACTGGAAGTTCATTCTTAATCTGCATCCCGAGTTTGCGCACCACACGCACATCGATCTTGCGCCTCGCGACAACAAGCCCGGCTATTGGGGTGGCTATTGGTCTTCGTGGACCAACGCCGCCGGCACAAACCTCAACGCGGCCTCCGTCGTTCGCCGTTACCATGAGCGCCCAGCCGAAGAACTCTATGACTTGCGCCGTGATCCCTTTGAAACCAACAACCTCGCCGCCGATCCGCAACACGTTAGCCGCGCCAACGCCATGCGCGCCGAACTGGAAGCCTGGATGCGCACTCAAGGCGATCAACAAACCGTCTTTGGCCCACCTCGTTTGCTGAAACCATAATACGTTTTAGACTCCGTCCCAATACCCTGTTTGGTGTAGAGCTTTTCGTTGACGCTGCGGATACCCATTACCTACATTGCCACGGCGCTTTTGGCGTGTTGTTAGCATATCGATGAATAGTCCGGCAAATCTCACAAAAGGGTTGGAAGGTGTGGTGGCCGCCACCACGCGCTTGAGCGACGTCAAAGGCGACGTTGGCGAACTAATTTACGCTGGTTACAATATCAATGAACTGGCGGGTAAGGTCAGCTTTGAGGAAGTCGTTCACCTCCTCCATCACAACCATCTGCCTACTCGCCGCGAACTGGACGAACTTAAGGGCCGTCTCGCTTCCTATCGTGATTTGCCCAAAGGAATAATAGACATGCTCAAGGCGCTCCCCCGTTGGACGCCGCCCATGAGCGCCATTCGGACCGCGATTTCCGCGCTCGGTTGCTTCGATGAACATGCTGAAGACACCAGCATGGACGCCAATCGCGAGAAGGCCATGCGCCTTATCGCGCAAATCCCTATCGTCACCGCCTATTTCCATCGCATCCGCCAGGGTAAATCACTCCTCCCCTCGGATTCGCAGCTCGGTGAAGCTGCAAATTTCCTCTACCTGATCGATGGTGAAAAGCCTTCCGCCGAAAAGGAAAGCACACTCGACATGTGTTACGTGCTTCATGCCGATCACGGCATGAACGCCTCGACGTTCAGTGCCCGCGTCACCATCGCGACTTTGAGCGACATGTATTCGGCGATCACGAGCGCCATCGGCACACTCAAAGGCCCCCTCCACGGCGGCGCGAACGAAGGCGTCATCAAAATGCTGCAGGACATCGGGTCGCCCGACAAAGTGGACGCCTACATCGACGAATGCCTCGCCCACAAAAAGAAGATCATGGGCATCGGCCACCGCATTTATAAGACCCTCGACCCCCGCGCGCCGCATCTCAAACGCATGGCGCAAATCCTCAGCGCCAAAGTCGGCGATTCCAAATGGATCCAGATGAGCGATCGCATCGCCGAGTTGATGCTGAAAAAGAAGAATCTTAACGCGAACGTCGATTTTTATTCCGCCACAGTCTATTACTCCCTCGGCATCCCGACCGATCTGTTCACACCCATTTTTGCCATCGCCCGCACCGCCGGCTGGACGGCCCACGTCCTCGAACAACTCGCCGACAACCGCCTCATCCGTCCTCAGAGCGTATATACCGGCCCCGTCGGTTTAAAGGTCGTTCCGGTAGATCAGCGCTAGTAATTTCCGATGTCAAATATCCAAGCACCAATCACCAAGCGCCACAGAAGCACCAAACGCCAAGCGCTGAATTGGATTTTGGTTATTGGTTATTCTCTGGTGCTTGGAGCTTGGTGCTTGGATATTCGTGCTTGCTAATGAATCTCCACGAATACCAGGCCAAACAACTGCTCGCCAAATACGGTGTCGCCGTTCCCGCCGGGGACGTTTGCGCGTCGCCCGAAACCGCCCAGGCTATGGCCGAAAAGCTTTTCGCCAAAGGCGAGAAACTCGTCGTCATCAAGGCCCAAATCCACGCTGGCGGCCGCGGCAAAGGCACGTTCAAGAATGGCTTCAAAGGTGGCGTCCACCTCTGCAAAACCGCGCAGGACGTTTTCGAGAAAGCCAAAGCGATGCTCGGCAACGTCCTCGTCACCAAGCAAACCGGCCCGGACGGTCGCCTCGTTAGCAAACTCCTCGTCGCCGCCGCGCCGCACATCAAGAAAGAATTTTATCTCGCCGTCCTGCTTGATCGCGGATCTTCGCGCCCGGTTATGATGGTCAGCACCGAAGGCGGCATGGACATCGAGGAAGTCGCCGCTAAAACGCCGGAAAAAATCGTCAAAGAAACCATCGATCCCGCCCTCGGCATGTACCCCTGGCAGGCCCGCAAGCTCGCCAGCGCTTTGGGATTGAAAGGTGATGTTATCAATGCGGCCGCCAAACTTTTGCTCGGCACCTATCGCACTTGGTGGGAATGCGATGCCTCGCTTGTCGAAATCAATCCCCTTTGCTTGATCGAAACCCCTTCTCCTCGGAAGGACGAGTTACACGCGTCCCCAATCAATCAGGCCAAAGAAACTGTCATGGCGGTTGACGCCAAAATGAGCATCGACGACAACGCTCTCTTTCGCCATCCGGATCTGCAGGCGTTGCGTGATCTTGGCGAAGAAGCGCCTCTCGAAATCGAAGCCAGCAAGTTCAACCTCAATTACATCAAGCTTGACGGCAACATTGCTTGCCTCGTCAACGGCGCCGGCCTCGCCATGGCCACGATGGACATCATCCAGCATTACGGCGGCAGCCCCGCCAACTTCCTCGATGTCGGTGGCGGCGCTAGCAAAGAACAGGTCACCGCCGCCTTTAAAATCATTCTCAGCGACCCCAACGTAAAAGGCATTCTCGTAAACATCTTCGGCGGCATCATGCAATGCGACATCATCGCCACCGGCATCGTCGCGGCCGTGAAGGAAACCGCTCTCAAGCTCCCGCTCGTTGTCCGCCTCGAAGGCAACAACGTCGAGCTCGGTAAGAAAATCCTCCGTGACTCCGGCCTCTCCCTCATCAGCGCCGATTCCATGGACGACGCCGCGAAGAAGATCGTCAAGGCCGTATGATTCGAACGGTTCCATTAAAAGGACCGTGGCTGTGTCGAAGACCAGTCGTCGCAGCAGCCGCGAAAGCATTCGCCGCCTTTGATATTGTTTTCGCCCTCGCTATTGGTGATTGGTTATTCTCTGGTGCTGGGTGCTTGGCGCTTGGTGCTTCCTTGGTCCTTGGTCCTTGGACATTGGTCATTCCGCTCCATCGCTTATGATTTTGGTCACTCCCAATACGCGCATCCTCATCCAGGGTATCACCGGCAGCTTTGGTGCTCGTCACACGCAACTCAGCCTCCAATACGGCAGCCAGGTCGTCGCCGGTGTCACTCCCGGCAAAGGCGGACAAACATTCGAAAACAAAGTTCCGATCTTCGATACGGTCGCTGACGCCATGAAAGCCACCGGCGCAACCGCTTCCGCAGTGTTCGTGCCGCCTCCTTTCGCCGCCGACGCTATCCTCGAAGGCGTGGATGCCGGCCTCGACCTCGTCGTCTGCATCACCGAAGGCATCCCTGTCAATGACATGGCCAAGGTCAAGCGGGCAATGGAAGGCAAAAAAACGCGCCTCATAGGGCCCAATTGCCCCGGCGTCGTCACTCCCGGCGAAGGAAAAGATTCCAATGGCGGTTGCCGCATCGGCATCGCCCCCGGTTACATCCACAAACGCGGCCATGTCGGCGTCGTCTCTCGCAGCGGGACCTTGACCTACGAAGCGGTCTGGCAACTCACGTGCCGCAACGTCGGCCAATCCACCTGCGTCGGTATCGGCGGCGATCCCGTCCACGGCACCACGCACCTCGACGTCATAAAAATGTTCAACGACGATCCCGACACTCACGGTATCATCATGATCGGTGAGATCGGCGGCGCGGAAGAAGAAGAAGCTGCCGCGTGGATTAAAAAGAATTGCCGCAAACCCGTCGCCGGTTTCATCGCCGGCGCTACAGCTCCTCCCGGCCGCCGCATGGGCCACGCCGGCGCCATCGTCAGCGGCGGCAAAGGCACGGCCGCAGCCAAAATCGCCGCCTTCAAAGAAGCCGGCATCGGTGTCGCCGAAACCCCTTCCGTCATGGCCGACACCCTGCTGAAAATGATGTAGCCGCCCTCTTTTCTGTAACCCGTCCGCGATAAAGCTGAGATACGATAATTATTTCGCGGCCGCCGTGCGGCGATGAATCTTGTGGATGGCAGCCTGGTCCGTGGGTTTGATCAACACTTCGTCAATATTAACGTGGGGCGGACGGCTTGCGACCCAGACGAGCGTGTCTGCGATGTCTTCGCCCGTCAGTGCGTTCAGGCCTTCATAGACTTTCTTTGCGCGCTCGGCGTCGCCTTTGAAACGGACCAGAGAGAATTCGGTTTCCGCCAGGCCGGGATCGATGGTGCTGACGCGCACGCCCGTCCCGCAAAGTTCCAGCCGCAAGGCTTGCGTGATCTTGAGTTCACCGGCTTTGGCTGCGCAGTATGCGGCCCCTCCTTCGTAGGCGACTCGGCCCGCGATGGAACCGATGTTAATGATGATGCTGCCAGGGTTGGTCGTAATGAGCGGCAGGCAAGCGCGTGTCATGCGAAGGACCCCGAGCACGTTGGTCTGCATCATAAACTCCCAGTCTTCGTCCTTCGCCTCGGCGACTTTTTCGAGACCTTTGGCGCCACCGGCGTTGTTGATCAGCACATCCAGCTTGTCCGTGTGACGGCGGGTCCATTGCACGAACGCTTCCACACTGCTGGTTTGGCTGACGTCCAGGAAATGCGCATGCGCTTCTTTGGCCCCGGCCTTGATCGATTGGCCGACGACCTCCTTGAGCCGGTCTTCGCGGCGCGCCCCCAGAAGCAGTTTGGCGCCTTCAGCCCCGAAAGCGCGCGCGGCCGCAGCCCCAAACCCGCTGGAAGCACCAGTGATCAGAACCCATTTATTCTGTAATCGCGATGGCATGCCGGATTGTTTATCGCGCCTGAAGGAGGGTCAAGACAGTTTACCTCCTGGCGTCTGTAGGCAGAAAACCTTATTGGAACGGTGCTGACTTTACCCTTTTGGGATAGATGAATGATATAGCCAAAATTGGTTAGATTGCCTTTGCGACACCCCCGCGGGTGTTTCCGGCGCATGTCCTTGATTCGCAACATATTCCGGCCGAAATCCCGCATAAATCGGCTGTGGCATCGCGTGTGCTCCCCGCAAGTACAACGGCGAAATGCGCTATCAGCTTCCAAAGATTAAGATTCGGCTGAGCTTCCAGGCAAAGGTCCTCATTCCGATGCTGGTGATGATGGTCCTGCTGACACAATTTACGGCATGGCTTGTGGATCGGCGCATCACCGACCAGTTGATTGCTGAGGCCACGGACAAACTCGGAACCGCCGAAGCAGTGTTCAAGAATTTTGACCAGATCAACGCGCGCAATCTGCTATTGCGCTACCGCAATTACGTCAATGAACCGCGGGTGAAGGCCAACGTACAGAAAGCGGACCCGGGCACGATCCGGCAATTGTTCTCTGACTTCCTACAGGAGGACCAGACCGTTGGTGTAATGATGTTTACGTCCAGCGCTGAACGTCCGCTCGCGTTCATGGCGCGAGACCATGAACTCGACCCAGTCGATTTTGAAGCGCAGAGCCTGCCCGCCGTGCGACGGGCATTGGAACGTGAGGCGACGGTGGACATCATTGCGAGCCGCGAGCGGTTGTTTAATGTGGTCTGCATTCCTGTGCTCGTCGGGAACCAACTCAAAGGCGTGCTTACGTATGCGATCGAAATCGGTCCATCCCTGGCCCAGGAACTCCGGCAACTCACTCATACTGAGATCGCGTTTTTGATCGATGACCGCGTGATCGCCAGCACACTCTCGCCGCGCGCCCAGCGCCGTTTGCCGAAACTGAACGTGGCGCGTGGCCTCGAAACAAAAATCGACGGCGAACATTTTCTGTATACGGCCGCACGGTTCCCGACGCTGTCGGGCGGGCACGCCCTGAAGTATCAGTTGTTATTCTCGTACGAGAAATCACTCCAGGCGTTGGTCGGCACGCAAAACGTGTTGTTGGCCGCGCGGCTGGCGGCGCTGTTCGGCGCGGCAATGATTGTGTATCTCATCTTGCGGCGCGTGATGCAGCCTTTGCGGGAATTGCGCGCCAGCGCGGAAGCGATTCGCAACGGAGATTTTTCACAACGTGTCCGCGCGACCTCCCAGGACGAATGCGCGGAACTCGCTGAAGCGTTCAATCGGATGACCGAAAGCCTTGAGGAAACCATCGCACGCCTCAAAAAGATGCAGGCCCAGTTGGTGCAAAGCGAGAAACTCGCGGGCATCGGCGAATTCGTGGCCGGCGTCACGCACGAACTGAACAATCCGCTCACCTCGGTAATTGGGTTCGCCGAACTGTTGCAGAACACCGAACTGGAGGCGGGGCAGAAGCGGCATCTGGATTTCATCGTGAAGTCCGCGAGACGCTGCCAAAAAATCGTGCAAAGCCTTTTGAGTTTCGCGCGCCAACACAAGCCGGAGCGCAAGCTTGTAAATGTGCACGATCTGGTGGAGGCGGCGCTGGAAATCCTCGCGTATCAGATGCGCACGAGCAATATCAAGGTGACCACGCGCTTCGATCCTGCGTTGGTGAAGGTCATGGGCGACCCGCACCAGCTTCAGCAGGTGTTTCTGAATATCATCAATAATGCGCGCCAGGCGATCGAAGAGTTTCGCAAACAAGGTGAACTCGACATCAGCACGTCGACGGTCAATGGCAAGGTGCGCATCGAAATCAAAGACAATGGGCCAGGCATCACCGAGGAGAATTTAAAACGGATATTCGATCCATTCTTTACCACCAAACAGGTCGGAAAAGGCACGGGCCTGGGATTGAGCTTGTGCTACGGCATCATCCAGGAGCACACCGGTACGATCGTAGCCACCAGCAAGGTCGGCGAAGGGACGACCTTTACGATCGAAATCCCAGCGGCGCCCGCGAACGCGGCGCCCTCAAAGCAAACCGAGTTTGCGATGAAGGCTGCAGGCAACTTCAACGGCCGAGGCAAGCGCGTGCTGGTCGTGGACGATGAAGAGGCGATACTCGCGTTAGTGCGCGATGCGCTGGGCCAGACCGGCGTCGAATTGGACATGGCCCGCGATGGCGAGACCGCCTTGAAACAGATGCGCCTCAATACGTATGACGCGACGATTTGCGATTGGCGAATGCCGGGGATGAACGGGCAGCAGGTCTACGAGCAATTGCGCTCATTCGATCTGAGAGCGGCGGAGCGAATGATATTTGTGACGGGCGACGTGGTGAATGAGAAAACGCAATCTTTTATCAAGGAACGCGGAAATCTGGCGCTCGGAAAACCATTCACGTTGAACGAGATTCGTGACGCCGTGCGCCAGGTGATTGAAAGCGGTACGGCGATCAAGCCGAAAGTCGCCGCGTGAAAAAAGGGATATCTGGGTAGATCGTGACCCCTGTGATATGGTTTTGGCAAGTACGCGTGATGGGCGAGAGAGAGGTTGAGAGGTTTCCAATTCAAGAGAGCACCGGCGAGTGAGGGAGCTTGGATTTGGAGGATCTGCAAGGGG
>DATENK010000004.1:0-3960 GCA_035275085.1 Verrucomicrobiia bacterium
AATTTCTCTTCGCAGGAAGAGCAACCGGCCGAGCAGCCGGCCGAGAAGGCGCCCGCCGAGCGGAAAGGCGAAGTGAAAACGCCGGCGCTTAAAGCTTTTGGACGCGACCTTACTGAAATCGCCCGCAAAGGCGAAATGGACCCCGTCATCGGACGCAAGAACGAGATTGAGCGCGTGATCCAGATTCTCTGCCGCCGCACGAAGAATAATCCGGTTCTGTTAGGCGAAGCGGGCGTCGGCAAGACAGCGATCGTTGAAGGGTTGGCGCAGGAAATTGCGAAGGGCAACGTCCCCGAGCTCCTCCGCGAAAAAAGGGTCATCACTCTTGATCTGGCCCTTATGGTTGCCGGCACTAAATACCGGGGTCAATTTGAGGAGCGCATCAAAGCCGTCATGGACGAAATTCGGCGCGCCAAGAACATCATTCTTTTCATCGACGAGTTGCACACCATCGTGGGTGCAGGCTCCGCCGAAGGCACCATGGACGCGTCTAATATTATTAAGCCCGCCCTCAGCCGCGGAGAGATGCAATGCATCGGTGCAACGACGTTGAATGAGTACCGCAAGTATATCGAAAAAGACGCCGCGCTCGAACGCCGCTTTCAGGCGGTCAAGGTCGAAGCGCCTTCCATCGAGGAGTCGATCCTGATTCTCAAGGGCTTGCGTCCGAAATACGAAGAGCATCACAAAGCGGAGATCACCGACATGGCGTTGGATGCTGCGGTGAAACTTTCCGACCGTTACATCACTGATCGTTTTCTGCCGGATAAAGCTATCGACCTGATGGACGAAGCTGGTTCGCGCGCCCGCATCGGTGCGATGACCCGTCCACCCGAACTCAAGGAAATCGAGGCCGAGATCGAAGAGATTAAGTTGCGCAAAGAAAAGTCCATCAAGGAACAGGACTTCGAAGGCGCTGCGGCAATGCGCGACCGAGAGAAGCACGCGAAAGAGAAGATGGAATCGGTGATGACTTCCTGGAAGACCAGCCGTGAAGAAAAGCGCGTGAAGGTCGATGAAGATGACATTTTGCAAGTGGTAGCCAAGTGGACAGGCATCCCGCTAAAGCGAATGGAATCGGACGAAAAGGCGCGTCTGTTGCAGATGGAAAACGAAGTCGCCAAAATTGTCGTCGGCCAGACGGAAGCGGTTGCCGCGATCTGCAAGGCGCTGCGCCGTTCGCGCGCGGATCTCAAAGATCCCAAGCGCCCAATCGGTACTTTTGCGCTCCTCGGTCCTACCGGCGTCGGCAAGACGCTGCTCGCGAAGTCGCTCGCCGAATTCATGTTTGGCGATTCCCGCGCCTTGATTCAGCTCGATATGTCCGAATATATGGAGCGTCACAATGCGTCGCGAATGATCGGTTCGCCTCCAGGGTACATCGGTTACGAAGAGGGCGGCCAATTGACCGAGCAGGTGCGGCGTCGTCCTTATTCCGTGGTGCTTTTCGATGAAATTGAAAAGGCGCATCCGGACGTCATGAACATGCTCCTCCAGATTCTTGAGGAGGGCAAACTTACCGACAATATCGGTCGCGTCGTCAGCTTTCGTAATACGATCATCCTGATGACCTCGAACGTAGGCGCCGAAACCATCAAGAAGGGCAGCACGCTCGGTTTCACACCAATCAAGGATGAGGCCAGCTACGAGCATATGCGCGACAAGATCATGGAAGAAGCCAAGCGCCTCTTCCGTCCCGAGTTCCTGAATCGTTTGGACGACATCATTGTCTTCCGCTCGCTCACCAAGCCCGATCTAGTCCAGATTCTGGATCTGGAAATCGTCAAAGTCATGGAGCGCCTTAAAGGCAAGAAGCTGCAGCTCGTCCTTGACGATAAAGCCAAGGATTTCCTGGTGCAAAAGGGCTACGACCCAACCTATGGCGCGCGCCCAATGCGCCGCTCGGTCGAGCGGTTTCTTGAAGATCCGCTCGCGGAGGAGATCCTTAAAGGCAACCTCCATGAAGGCGATCCCGTCCAGGTGACAGTCGAGAACGACAAACTCCTCTTCACCCAAAGCTCCCCTGCCGCCGGCGCGCTCTCAAGCTAATCGCGCCGGTCGCATTTAAAATCGACGGATTGGTTCCGCGGACCTGGATTGCCAGTCGTCCATACTTCAGGTTTACGTTGATGCCAGCCACGACCGATGGCAAGATTCGGCGTAACATCCGACCTTTATATGAAAACGCTGATCCTTCTTTTTCTGACAGGGTTAATGACTCTGCTCGCGGCTGCTGATGACCTCGCGCCGAAAGCGGCGGAGCAACAACTGCCCACCCGCATGCATTCACAAATGAAGGTCTTACCGCTGGTGAAGGTCGGCCAATCGGATGCGGACATCGTTGGGCAGGACAATCGCGCGATACAGGCGGCAATTGATTACGTCGCCAATCTTGGCGGCGGCACAGTTGAGATTGGCCCGGGCGAGTATCTGATGCGCGACTCGCTGCATTTGCGTGCGTTTGTCACCGTGCGTGGCACGCCGGGGAAAACCGTGCTGCGCAAGGCGGATAGCGCCACATCGCCCCTGGCCCTCGATGGTGACTACGGCGAAGAGCAAGTCACCGTGGCGGACGCCGCCGGGTTTGAAGTTGGCTGCGGCGTTGCGATCTGGGATTCCAATTCGGGCGGCTTTCACACCACGGTTGGCCGAATTACGGGACGAAAAGAAAACACGTTTTCCATTGATACACCGTTAAACGCGGATTGCATGGTGAATAACAAGGCCAAGGCCGCAACCGTTTTTCCAGTAGTCAGCGGGCGCGACATCGAAGGCGCGCGCGTGGAGCATTTGATCATCGACGGAAACAAATCGCAGAATGTGAACCTGAACGGTTGCCGGGGCGCAGGAATTTATCTCTACCGCGGGTTCGGCACGGTGATCCGGAATTGCGTGGTAAGGAATTACAATGGCGACGGGATCAGTTTTCAACAATCGAACGACGTGGTGGTTGAGGATTGCGTTAGTGAGGGCAATACCTCGCTAGGTCTGCATCCCGGCAGTGGTTCGCAGCGGCCGATCGTGCGCGGATGCGCGGCGCGGAACAATGGCGAGGACGGGTTGTTCTTGTGCTGGCGGGTGCGCCACGGCCTGTTCGAGGGCAACGTGCTGGAGAACAATGGCCGCTTCGGCATTTCCATCGGCCACAAAGACACGGACAATTTGCTGCGGCTGAACAAAGTGCTCAGCAATCAGGAGGATGGGATATGCTTTCGCAACGAGAGTTTGGGCATGGCAGGACATCGCAATCGCCTTGAGGAAAATATCATCGAAAATAATGGCTTGAAGCGCGAGGTGGCAGGCATTCGGGTGCGCGGTGAGACGCGCGATCTGGTGTTCGACCGAAATGTGATCCGCGATACGCGGACCGGCGACCAAAGGCGACAACTTATCGGCATCAAGCTCGAGGAAAAGGCCGGTCCGTTGACCTTAAATGACAATCAGATCGAAGCGCTCACCAAGGTAAAGGAAGCCCAATAACCACGGGTGGAGCACGGGGTTTACATCGCCTCGCTTCTCCAAACATCCGCGCGGGATCGAGAAAGTTGGCCAAAAGCCTGCTAAACGTTCCTGCCGGTATGGGTGATTTGATTGAGGATCTGAGGAAGGAGAAAAGCAAAATTCTCCGCCGCGAGCAGTTCGGGCTTTTAGTGAAGGTGTTTATTGCCGGGTTTCTGTTCGCCGCGGCACTCGCCGTTCCCCTCGTGTTTTCGGCCTTCCGGGCGGAGATCCGGATGTTGCATCGCCAGATGGCCGCTGCCAATGACCGTCGGCAAAAGTCGGAAGAGGGTGCAAAAAAACAGACGCAACTCGCCGAGCAGTATCGCAACCGGTTCCTTGCTCTTTCTAAAACGAATGGGAACTTTAGCGCCTTTAAGCATGAGGATTTGCAGGAGTACGCGTTGAGAATGGTGCGCGCTTTGCGAGTGCCTATTCGCGACCACGAAACACTTATAAATA
>DATENK010000005.1:0-6128 GCA_035275085.1 Verrucomicrobiia bacterium
TCTCTTCAATCTGGCGAATGCGCTCCCGGGTAACCTTGTATTGGCGGCCGACCTCTTCGAGCGTCCGTTCGGAACCGTCCAGCAGTCCGAAACGATACTCCAGAACTTTCCGTTCGCGTTCGGTCAATGTGCCGAGCACCGTCTGAAGCTTTTCCTTTAACAGGCTGAAGCTGGTCATCTCGGACGGATTTTCTGCGCCTTTATCTTCGATGAAATCGCCGAAGCTGGCATCGCCATCGTCGCCCACCGGGGCGTGCAGCGAAATCGGCTGATGGCCCATCTTCAAAAGCGAGTTCACGCGGAAGACCGGCATGTGCATTTCGTCCGCGATTTCTTCGGGCGTGGCTTCGCGGCCGAGTTCCTGCATGAGCTGCTTCTGGACGCGCCAGAGCTTGTTCATGATTTCGATCATATGCACCGGGATGCGGATGGTGCGCGATTGATCGGCGATGGAACGGGTGATACCCTGGCGAATCCACCAGGTGGCGTACGTCGAGAACTTATAACCTCGGCGATACTCAAATTTCTCGACGCCCTTCATCAGGCCGATATTGCCTTCCTGGATAAGGTCGAGGAAGGACTGGCCGCGGTTGATATATTTTTTGGCGATCGAAATGACCAGGCGCAGGTTCGCTTCGATCATCTCAGTCTTCGCGCGATGCGCATCGCGGGCGTGGCGCTTCAGTTCGCGGTAAGTCTGGATGTACGTCTCGTGCGGCATACGCACGAACGCTTCGAGCGTCCGCAGGGTGCGATGCTCGGCATGGCTTTGAGCATGGGCCGAGGCTGCATGCGAACGTTTAAGGTGCTCGAGCTTGGAGAGGCACGCCGCCATGCGTTCGTGGACGTTGTCCGCAACGACGATCATCTCCTCCAGGACCTTCGGCTTGAAATAGAAACGCGCAAAGGTGGTCTGCAATTTCTTGTCGAGCTTCTGCAGGTCTGAGAAAACGCGGGCCTTGCGCTTGCCCGTCGCGTGGAGCCACCCGTCATATTTCTGATCCACGTCGTGATCGAGGGCCTTGACCTTGCCGATCAGGACACGCAAATCCTTCAGGTGGCTTTCGCGGCTTTCGACTTTGCTGTCGACGACGACACGGTCAAATCGTTCCTTCGGCGGATCGGCGAGGAGCTTGTCAGCAATCGCCAGATGTTCTTTGGCCGCGAAACCGAACCCGTAAAGAATTCGCTTTACCGCGAGCTCAGCTTCTTCGATGCGCTTGCAAATGGCGACTTCCTGCTCGCGCGTGAGCAGGGGAACCTTCGCCATCTGGCGCATATACATGCGGACCGGATCATCGAGATTTTCGCCGCGATTTTCGTCGATCTCGTCGTTTTCGGTGCCGGCCCGCGGTGTCTCGGAATCCGTTTGGTCGACGATCTCGATATCGAGACCGCCGAGACGGGTATAAATTTCGTCAATGTCTTCGGGTGTGATCTGGTTATCGCCCAGCGCGTCGTTGATGTCGTCCGCGGTCAGGAAACCACGCTCGTGAGCGAGATTAATCAGTTCCTGAATTTTTTCGGTGAGATCAACACCAGCCCGAGTTTTGAGCGGCTCAACAACCCCTTTGTCGCCGTTCGGCGCCGGAACCACTGGAGTGATCGCCCGTGGCGCTGGCATTTCCAGGCGCGGCTGGCGTTCGCGCGAAGCACGTTTTGGCGCGTGTTTTTCCCCGTTGGATGTTGATTCAGCTTGTGGACGTTGGGCTCCGCGCCCAAAGGTAAAGCGATAATGTTTGCGAGCAGGTTTTTTCTTCAGTTCAGCTAGCACCTTATTTTTCTTTGCTTTCATTTTAGTGGCCCTAATCCTGGGCGACGAAAGGGCCGAATCATGTCACAGCCACATCGCCGCGTCAAGCCCAGGACGAACAAAGTCCGTTGTTCCTGGGTGGTTCACCCCGTTTTTACCCCGATTTGATGCAAAATGCTGGCTTTCGTTCAAAGTTCGTCTGTAGGCTTTCTGACGCGAGAATACCACATTTCCTTCAAAATAACCAATTTATGCTAATATCTCCGCCTTGAGCGAACGTCTGATTATTTTCGTCAAGGCGCCACAGCCCGGAATGGTCAAGACGCGCCTCCGGTTGGGCGCCGATGCCGAATGTGCTGCGTATCAACAGCTTGTGGATACCGTTCTGCGCGAAATGGCGGCGATTAAGGATGTTGAGTTGCGTTTTACCCCCGACGATGCCCAGCGCCAGATTCGAAAATGGCTACGGAATGGCTGGAGTGCTACAGCGCAAGGCCAGGGCGATCTTGGCGCCCGCATGCGAACCGGATTTGCCGATGCTTTTGCCAATGGCGCGAAGCGGGTCGTGATCATTGGGTCGGATTGTCCATATCTATGTGCCGAGGATATTCGCATGGCGTGGGATGCGCTCAATACATCAGACCTGGTGCTTGGCCCGGCAGAGGATGGCGGTTACTGGCTAATCGGGTTGCGCGAGGAGCAATCCGATTTGTTCAGGAACATTCCGTGGAGTTCGAGGAAAGTTTTCAATCAAACAATGGCGCGCGCCCAGACACTGGGATTAAAAACATTTTTGCTCAGAACCTTGAGCGACGTAGATACGCGAGAGGATTGGCAGAGATTTATTTCTTCTGCAGCTCAGCCGCGAATACCGCCTCGAGCGCGACCCGCAGATTGAATGGCGCGAACGGTTTAAGCACGATGTAATCGATCTCGCGCGGCGGACGCGTCGGCGGGCAGGCGCTGAGCATCACCACCTTGATCTGGTAGCGATGCTTCACGTGCGCCCCGAGTTGATCACCCTTCATGCCGGGCATGAGATAATCGGTGATCATCACATCGAAGGTCTCGCGGCTCAGCAAATCCAGGGCTGCGCTCGCGCTCGTAGCGGTCAGGACCGTATGCATGTCATGCTCGAGCATGGCCTGCACCAGCTCGCACATTTGTGGTTCGTCATCGACGACGAGAATTCGTTTGCGTGTCATTCTGTGACAGTCCTCATTGGACTTCGGCTGAAAACGGCCCGTGCTTTAGCCTCAGGGCGTTTTGCTTGTCGAATCGGAAGTGTGAAAATACAATGATGCAATGAAATCATGCGCGTTGCTCATGGTGGCTCTCCTCGCGCTGCCGCTGTTTGGTGCTGAAGGCAAAAAGAAAAAGGCTGATCTCGTCACTGACTTCTTCTCCGGCAAAACCATTCCGACATTCAAGATTACCATCGCCGATGATCAGCTTGCCACGCTCCGAAAGGAGAATCGCAAGTACGTCCGCAGCACCGTGAAAGCCGGCGACACAGTGCTCACCAACGTAGCGATTCGCCTCAAAGGCATGGGCAGTTTCCAAGGCCTGGACGCCAAGCCCAGCTTCGCCGTTAAGTTCGATGAGTTCGCCCCGGACCAGGAATATATGGGTTTGCAAAAGGTGATGCTCAACAACTCTTCGCAGGACGGAACGTATCTCGCAGAACTGATGGGCCTGAGCCTGTTTCGCGACGCCGGGTTGCCGTGCGCTCGCGTGACGCACGCGTACGTGCAACTTAACGGCCGCGACCTGGGGCTTTATGTCGTGGTGGAAGCGATCAACAAGGATTTCCTGCGACAGCATTTCAAAAGCGCAAAGGGCAACTTGTACGAAGCGTATCTCGCGGACATCGACAGCAACATGGATTTGGATAACGGCGAGAGCACCGATCAATCCGACCGGAAAGCGTTGCTCGAGGCGGCGAAGATTGCAGATCCAGCAAAACGACTGGAAGCGTTACGGAAGGTGATGGATGTGGATCGGTTCATTTCGCACCTGGCACTCGAGATGTTCACGTCCCACACCGATGGCTATGCCATTAATCGCAACAATTACCGCATCTATCACGATCCGACGACCGACAAGTTCGTATTCCTCACGCATGGAATCGATTGGGCGTTCGGCAATACAGGCGTGTCCATTTGGCCGCCGATGAACAGCATCCTAGTGAAGGCGATCTTGCAAACGCCCGAAGGCCGGAGCACATATCGCGAACGGGTCGGACAACTCTACACGAACGTCTTCAAAGTGGATGTGTTGACCAAGCGCGTCGACGAAGCCGCCGCCAAACTCAAAGCGGCTGCGCGCAACCCCAACGAAGCCAAGGCTGTCGATGGTTACGCGGCGGAAATGCGCAACCGGATCACCGCCCGGGCAAAAAACATCGCAAACCAACTCGCCGCGCCGGCACCGCTGCCGTTGCGATTTGACAGCTCGGGATTTGCCCAAGTTTCCGGCTGGCAAACGCGGCAGGAATCGCCGCAAACCAAGATCGAGCAAAAGACTGAAGCCGGCAAAAAGGTGCTTTCGATCAGTGGCTCCGGCGTCGCGTCGTGGCGCACGCGCGTGTTGCTCGAACCGGGGAAATACCGATTTCAAGGCGAGGCCAAAGCGCAGGGGATCGCGCCGCAGGACAGCGACGTCGGCAGTGGCGCTGGTTTGCGCATCTCGGGCGGCAAGCGCACGAACAAACTGGTGGGCGACAAAGATTGGACGCCGCTCGAATACGCCTTCGAAGTGCCGGTTGATACCGAAGTCGAACTGGTTTGTGAATTGCGCGCCACCAAAGGCCAGGTCTGGTTCGATGCGTCTTCGCTGCGGCTCTCGCGGGCCAAGTGAACCGTTGCCAATTGGCGGGCCGCGTGTAGCTTCTCTAAGATGCCCGGGAACACCGCCGAACCCAACCCGCAAACGCGCAATACACCTGCGCGCGTCCCCGAGCTATTGGCGCCGGCGGGCGATTGGGAATGCGCGCGCGCCGCGGTCGAGAACGGAGCCGACGCGATTTATTTCGGACTGGAGCGATTTAACGCGCGTATGCGCGCCCATAACTTCACCGAGGCCGACTTGCCGAAGCTGATGGAATTTTTGCACCGGCGCGGCGTGAAGGGTTACGTCACGTTCAATACCCTCGTGTTTGCAGACGAAATCCGCGAGGCGGAAACATATCTGCGCACGATCATTGCCGCCGGCGTGGACGCCGCAATCGTTCAGGACGTCGGTATTTGCCGCCTGATTCGCCAACTCTCGCCCGATTTTCCGATTCATGCATCGACCCAAATGACGATCACGAGCGCGGCAGGCGTAGAGTTTGCGCGCGAATTGGGCTGCGACCTCGTGGTGCTTGCGCGTGAATGTTCGTTGAAGGAGATCGAAGCGATTCGGCAGAACATTGCGACTCAACTGCCCCTGGAGGTGTTCGTCCACGGCGCGCTCTGTGTCGCGTATTCGGGGCAATGTCTCACCAGCGAAGCGCTGGGCGGTCGTTCGGCAAACCGTGGCGAATGTGCGCAGGCATGTCGCATGCCTTACGAATTGATTTCGGATGGCAAGGTCGTGCCGTTGGGCGATCGGCGTTACCTGTTGAGTCCGCAAGATCTGGCCGGGTTGGAAGTTCTGCCCGAGCTCGTCCGCGCCGGCGTGGCATCGTTGAAGATCGAGGGTCGGCTTAAATCGCCCGAATACGTGGCCAACATCACGCGCGTGTATCGTCAGGCACTGGATGGCGTGACGGTGGACTCTCGCTACGATTTGGAAATGGCCTTTTCGCGCGGGCTTTACAGCGGCTGGTTTAAGGGCATCAACAACCAGGAACTGGTGCACGCACGTTTCGGCAAGAAGCGTGGCGTCTACCTGGGTGCGGTGAAGCGCATCGAAGGTGAGCGCGTCGTGCTCAAGTTGGAAGCGCCGCTAAAGCCCGGCGACGGTGTCGTGTTTGACGCCGGCCATCCGGATCAGGAGGAAGAAGGCGGGCGCGTTTACGAAATTCGCGAGAGGAATGGCGAGGCGGTGATCGGCTTCGGCCATGGGGACGTGGATTTTAAACGCGTGCGCGTCGGCGACAGACTTTGGAAGACGAGCGATCCCGAATTGGACCGCCGTTTGCGTCAAACATTTTCCGGAGCGCAGCCCAATTTTCAGCGGTCGATTTCGATAGAGCTACATGGGCACGCTGGCGCGCCGATGACAATCATCGCGCGCGACGAACTTGGGAATGTCGCGAAAGCAGGTTCATCCATGCCGCTGGCGAAAGCGGAAAAACAGCCGCTGACGCCGGAGCGGCTGCGTGAACAACTGGGGCGGCTTGGTGGAACGCCGTTTCGTTTGGGCGAATTGAAGAGCTTATTGCAAGGGG
>DATENK010000006.1:0-2820 GCA_035275085.1 Verrucomicrobiia bacterium
AAGAAGTATCCTTATCCCTCCGAGGGTAATTTCCCGATCGCCACGCCCGCCGGCGGCTATCTTTGGGACTGTGCGCGCGAAGCGGGCGTCACCTACCGGAGTTACGGCGAATTCATCCATAACGGCAAGACCACCAACGACCCGGGATACTCGCGCGTCACGACCCTTAAAGGGCACTTCGATCCCTGGTATCGCGGCTTTGATCTCGATTATCCGGATGTCCGCCGCGCGGAGCGGTTCATCTCCGAATTGAAACGCTTCGAGCGCGAAGGCGAAATGCCGCGGCTGCAGATCCTGCGCATTTCAAACGATCACACTTCTGGCACCACCAGCAACAAGATCGCCCCCCTGTCCGCCGTCGCCGACAACGATCTCGGCCTCGGGATGGTCGTCGAAGCGATCTCACACTCCAAATTCTGGAAGCAGACTGCCATTTTTGTCGTCGAAGATGACGCGCAGAACGGCCCCGATCACGTCGACGCGCACCGCACCGTTGCCATGGTCATTAGCCCGTACACCAAGCGCAATTCCGTCGACTCAACCATGTATTCGACCAGCAGCATGTTGCGGACGATGGAACTGATCCTCGGTTTGCGTCCTATGTCGCAATTCGACGCGCTGGCAACGCCGATGCACAATTCATTCACCGCGTCCCCGAATGTGAAACCGTACAAAGCGCTGCCGGCAAACATAGACCTCAAGGAGCGTAACCAAAGGACGGCTTGGGGCTCCGACCTATCGGCCAAAATGAATTTCGCCAAAGAAGACGCTGCCGATGATCTCCTCTTGAACGAAGTCATTTGGCGTTCCATCCGCGGCGCGGACAGTCCCATGCCGCCGCCGCGCCGCGCCGCCTTTGTCTTCACCCATAGCGGAAAAGAGGACGATGACGATTGAAGATCGATCTCGCCCCGCCGCTGCAACAAATTGACCGAACCTATGTGCTCTGGCGCGGCCAGAAGCTTTCTTATTTTGGCGGGTGCGATTATTTTCGGCTGAGCAGTCACCCGCGGATTGTCGCCAGCGTCAAGGAAGGGCTAAAGAATTACGGGCTCAGCGTCTCCGCCTCGCGGGTGACCACCGGAAACCATCCATTGTATGAAGAACTGGAAGGGCGCATTGCCGCATTCTTCGGGGCGCCTAAAGCGGTTTTCGTCACCAGTGGTTACATCGCAAACTTGATCGTCGCCGAAGCGCTCGCCGGCGAGTTCGATTCCGTTTACATCGATGAGAAAGCCCACCCTTCGCTGCAGACCGCCGTGCGCCAACTTGGCTGCCCAGTCATTGAATTTCCTCACTTGCGCCTCAAGCCACTTCGCGGCAAGCGTCCCTTGATTGCGACTGAAGGAATGTTCGGCTCCAATGGCACAATCGCGCCTGTCATCGATTATCTGAAAACCGGCGCTCGCGTGTGGATCGATGACGCCCATGGCGCTGGCACGCGCGAACCCGTGCCCCTGCCGGGGGACGCGATCCAGACAGTCACGTTCAGCAAAGCGTTCGGTGTCTATGGCGGCGCGATCCTCTGCTCGGCCGCCCTGGCGAAGAAGATCGTCTCCACGCGAATTTTCGCGGGCCAAACGCCACTGCCCTTACCGCTGGCTCACGCATGTCTGGAAGCGATGCAGCTATTGAAACCCGGTTCACCTTTGCGAAAACGCCTGCAGAAAAACCTGGAGTACATGGGCGTTCCCACGCCGATTATTCGGATCACCGCGGCCGACATTTCGCTGAAACGCAGGCTGCTTCAGAATGGAATATTTCCAAGTTTGGTCCGCTATCCAGGCGGCCCACTCGAAGGTTATTTCCGGTTTGCGATTTCCAGCGAACACACGACCGGCCGGCTCGGCGAACTCCGTAGGCTAATCGCGGTTTGATGCGGCCTGGTTGCGAGCCTGGCAGCCAGCCGCTTGCCCCAATTGGTGGCAGGGGCTTCCACGTATCGATACAGCACCGCGGAGAACGCGATGGATGTCAGAATCGTCAACGCCAGCAGCAGGACAAAATGAAACGGTTGCGCCATGCCCGGGGCCAGCTTCAGCAAGCAATACTGAACGACGCTCATCAGCAACATGTGGCTTAGGTAAAGGCTGTAGGAAATGCGTCCGAGGAATTGTGGCAAGCGATGCGTGAACAATGGCGATATCTTGCGAGAACATGCCGATGCAGGATGCTCGAGGATCAAGCCCAGGAAGATGATCCACACCACAAGCGGCGCCAGCTGGATCCGGGAGGTGCCACCCAGCACAAACAGGAAAACGCCGAGGCTGGCGAACACCGGAAAGACCGAATCAAAGAACGGATTTTCCGCATTGCGTTTGTAGAGAAAATAGCTGACCGCGCCGACAAAAAAGAATTCGAGCAACGACGGCAATGCCCCCTGCGAATCCGATTCCGGAAAAACGCGACTGGCGCCTTTGGCCACGACGAAAATACATACGCATAGGGCACAAAGACCGCTGCGGTAGAGGACCCTGGATCTTATCGCAAACGCGAACGCGAGGGGTGCGACCAAGTAAAATTGCCATTCAGTCGACAAGCTCCACGCCGGCGCCAGAAAAGCCATGGATGTATGCTCTAGCACACCGGGCGGCACCGCCCCATGGAGCATTACCAAATGGAGCGGCACGTGCCATTCGATGTTAGACCACCAGGACTGAATCAGTTGCAGCAAATCATGCACATGCGCAGCACTTAGATACGGCGCGTGAGCAGTGTTCCAGGCCACCAGAAGTGAACCGGGAATCGACGCGAGAAACATAAGGAGGAAGACAGGAAAAATCCGGAAGAACCGGCGGATTATGAACCCCGCATAATTTT
>DATENK010000007.1:0-4343 GCA_035275085.1 Verrucomicrobiia bacterium
GCCAAAGCCAAAGCCCGCGCACAACGTATCTCCTGCACCAGCCAGATCAAGCAGATCGGTTTGGCCCATCGCATGTTCGCCAATGATCACGGCGAAAAGTTTTCCTGGCACATCGACAAGGAACCCACGGCTGACGGCGCCAAAATCGTCAATAACAATAACTTCCCGGCGTATGTGGACAACAACCTTATCATTTTTCGCTCTGTCTCCAACGAACTGAACAATCCCAAGCCGTTGAATTGCCCGTCGGATACCCGCCAACGCGCCGTCGCCTTCCAAATCGGCCTGCCCGGCGCTCTCGGCGGCAATACCCAAAACGACATGAGCCAAATCAGTTATTTTGTCGGGCTCGATGCCGATGAAACCCGCCCGCAGACGATCCTGACCGGCGATCGCAACATCAACACGGCTACCGCAGGCGGCCGCAAGAGCTGGACCTCGGCGGTTCCCATGCCCCCTGGTTTTACCGCGCCCAGTATCACTTGGAGCAAGGAATTGCATCAAAACCAAGGCAACATCGGTTTGGCCGACGGCAGTGCTCACCAGGTTACTGATATTCTCACTGGCAAAGCAGTTATGGCCGCGCTGCAAGCAGGTTCTTACATTAACCCGCAGGGCCAGGCTGAGGTCATCTGGCAGTTCCCATGATTCAATAGCGCGGAAACTGCGAAAAATGTCACAAAAAACATTGCGCAATTTAGTAGCGCCCGACAGTATCTAGTATGAAAACATTGGCCAAAAGGAAATCCGGCGGTTTCACGCTGATTGAACTGCTAGTCGTCATAGCGATCATCGCCATTCTGGCTGCACTTCTCTTGCCCGCCTTAGCTCGCGCTAAGGACAAAGCCATGAGGGTGAAGTGTTCCGCTGGCATGAAACAAGTGGCGTTGGGCTACCTCCTGTGGGCCAATGAAAACCCAAAAAGCAACGTCCCTTGGCGCGTTCACTACGATGACGGTGGCCTTTGGTGGGCCAATGGATCACAAGGGCCGCTTGGAAATGTCATCAATTTTCCTGGCGGAATTGGGCCCGTGCTCACTACCCTTCGTAATAATGCATGGTACTACTTCTTGTTCATAAATCCGCAAATCGGTGATCCGCGAGTCCTCCTCTGTCCCGCTGACCGCGTTGGCCGCAGCCAAGCTACAGGCTGGCGTAATGAACCGGGGGGCCTTTACCACTTGAACCAGCAGGATAAGGCGCTCAGCTACACGCCCCATTTCGACTGTGGCGTGATTTACCAACCTGGCCTTTCCCCAATTCATAACTTTGCCGCATCACAGGGCCATATGCTGCTTTCTGAACGCCATATGAAACTAAACGGCATGAACGGCGGCTGTTCGGCCAACGTTGGAACCGTCGGCATTGTGAATACGCAGGGCGCTCAGGGCGGAAACGGTCCCGCCAATTCGGAGTGGATGGACAACCCAAAGCTGCATTATAAAGGCGGCAACATTGCGCTCTGCGATGGCAGTGTTCATCAGACTACCAAAGCTCAATTAAACAAATTCCTGGATATGGCTGATGAGAACGGCAGTTGTCATTTCGCCATTCCACAGTAATCGCTCCATCATTTTTCAGAAAGGCGCCGCTCTCGCGGCGCCTTTTCCTTTTCAGCCCATCATTTCGCCGCGCGGCTGTCCAGTTCCTTCAGTTTCAGACGGACAGAAACGATGTAAGGCGGTTCACCCGGTGTCCAGTGGCCGTAGGTCGTGGTGACAAAGGTGCCGTCAGGAAGTAGCTCGACACCCGGATAGGCGCAGTCCCATTTATGGTGGTTGTCGATAAGGCGAACGCGGTATTGTCCTTCGCGACTCTGGACAAGATCATCGTAGGTCCCAACCCAGGCGACCCAATCGCCCTGCGTTTTGCTTTCGTGCGTCGTGTCCCGAAAGCTGATGAAGAGCCGGCCGTCGGGCGCGTATTTGCCCACGTGGCGGTCCCCGGTCAGCGCGCCGGGAAGTTCGCGGGGTTGCGTCCAGGTTTTTCCTTCGTCATTGGAAAAGATGATGTGCGAGTTCTTTCGCCGTGAGTTCTCACGTAAGAGCACTGCCATTTGCTTGCCGTCCGGCGAACGGACCAGGCCGGGCTCGCACAAATGGACGTCACTTGACGCATAGATCGGTTCCGGTTTGCTCCACGTCAGCCCGCCGTCAGTCGACAATGTTTTATAGAGGGTAAAAACAATCGGCTTCTCCTGTTTGCCTTCACGAGTCATGAAGCGGCCGTCATCGTGAAACAGCGCCAGATAATGCCCAGCACCGGTCTTGAGCGGCTCAACTGAACTCATCACCACCACTCCGCCCCAGTCGCCTGCGTCGCGCAGGGGCGTCCACGTGGCGCCATCATCCTCTGAAACTGCCAGCCGCGCGGGATACAGGCCCGACCAAACAATGAGCCGCTTTTTCCCTTGTGCATCGATGACGCGATGAATGGTAGGCGTTTCCTTGCTCGTGCTCCAATTGTCCGGCACCGGCAGCCGCTCGCTCCAGGTGCGTCCCCCATCCCTGCTCCGCTTCAATACCAACGCGCCTTTTCCGTGCCCTTTGGGGTACACGCACAAAATCATTTTCCCATCTTCGAGCAAAACGGTGGTGGGATGGCCGAGGTACTGGCCGGGCTCGCGATCGACAATCACCTGCCGATTCGTGTCGCCTGCCAGATCGACAATTGGGATTGCATAGCCTCGAGAAACTGCGGCGTGCGCGAGAGTAGCGCAAGAGAGGAGTAAAGAGGCCAGACTTTTGATCAACGTCATCATTCCGGTATACGAACGTTGTTGACCGACCCAGCCGAGTCGAACTCGATTTTCACATCGCCTGAATCCGGCCCAAAGAGTCGAAGACGGAAAGGAAAGACGAATGGGAACTCGGGAATGAACGCGTCCCTAAGATCGAGGCGACTTCCGTACGCCCATGTCTCATATTGAACCGTCAGGAGTGCCGCGATCAGGTTCGTCGGCGGCTGCACCGGTGGCATAAAAACCGCAACGGGCTTCCCGAGGATGTTTCTAACTTGCTGTTTTGTGAAACCTGATTCGATTTTCGCAGCTCGAACTTTTCTCGTATGGACATAGAGCAAGTCCACCATAATGACAATACCAGTGAAAAATAAAATTACGACGACGATGGACAAAATCGTTTTTCTCACCGGATTGCCAGTTTAGCGCGTCCGAAAAGTTATGGCAATCGAGAGGGCTGACGATCGATTCCCTTCTTTCCCAACGCCATTTTTGGCTCCGCTTGCGCGCTTGATCTATGATCCCATCGTCGAGCAATTTGGTGCTGTTTGGTCCTAGAAATAAAAATTGAGATGACGAGAATGAAAGCAGCCCTCGCCAGTGGATTGGTGGCCGTGCAAACCGCCCTCGGCGCAAATTACGATGTGATCATTCGCGGCGGGACCGTTTACGACGGCACCGGCACTCCCCCAATCACTGCCGACATCGCGATCAATGGCGATACGATCCGCGCCGTTGGCGATCTTTCGAAGGATAAAGGCCGCATTGACCTGCAGGCCAAAGGCATGGCCGTCGCGCCGGGCTTCATCAACATGTTGAGTTGGGCGAATGAGTCATTGTTGGAAGATGGCCGCTCGCAAAGTGACATTCGGCAGGGTGTGACGCTGGAAGTCATGGGAGAAGGAGAGTCGATGGGGCCTCTGAACACCACGATGAAGAAGGACCTCGTCGATCAGCAAGGCGACATCAAATACAAGGTCGAATGGACGACCTTGCGCGAATACCTCGACTACCTCGTGAAGCGGGGGGTGTCGTGCAATGTGGCCTCGTTTGTCGGTGCGACGACCGTTCGGATTCACGAGATCGGTTACACAGACCGTCCGCCAACGAAAGCGGAGTTGGAGCGCATGCGACAGCATGTGCGCAAGGCAATGAGCGAAGGGGCTCTCGGTGTCGCGTCGTCACTGATTTATGCGCCGGCATTTTACGCGAAGACGGACGAACTTATCGCGCTGGCAAAAGCCGCGGGCGAGTATGGCGGCATTTACATTTCGCATATTCGCAGTGAAGGCAACCGGTTGCTGGAAGCGGCTGATGAATTGATCACGATCGCGCGGGAGGCAAAAGTGCCGGCAGAATTCTATCATTTGAAGGCCGCAGGGCAGCGGAATTGGAACAAGCTCGACGCGTTGATTCGAAAGATCGAAGCGGCACGGGCTGAAGGGCTGAAGATCACCGCGGACATGTACACCTACACCGCGGGCGCGACCGGGTTGGACGCGTCGATGCCACCTTGGGTGCAGGAAGGCGGCTACAACAAGTGGGCGGAACGCTTGCAGGACCCGATGATCCGCGCGCGAGTGAGGCGCGAGATGACAACGCC
>DATENK010000008.1:0-5525 GCA_035275085.1 Verrucomicrobiia bacterium
CGGGTGAATCGCCGGAATGGCTCATCCGGGAGCCAACCTCTCTCTCGCGCGTGCAGCCACGCTTGCAGGACGTTCAACCGACCTTCGGCGCCGGCGACTTGCTCGCCTGCGTGCGCGAATCGGTGGAATTGGAAGCGCCAAAAGACAAATCCGAACGCGTCGTCATGGTGATCACCGACGGCCAGCGCTATGGCTGGCGCATGGACGACCCTGCGATTTGGACGGCGTTGCAGGCGCGCATTCAGAAGGGACCGATCCGAACCCGCGTGAACTTGTATGTCGTGGGCCAGGCGAGGACGGAAAACCTTTGCCTCAATCGCATTGAATCAGCGCGACCGTTTGGGGCAGTCAATCAAGCGCTGACTTTCAATGCGCAAGTCCAGAATCGCGGTCCGAACCCGTCGCCCTCCACGCTCTTAAACTGGCGCGTGAATGGCGAACCGATTGGAGTGGCGACTGTTTCCGAACTTGCGCCCGGAGCCGGAACGACGGTGAACATCAATTACCTGTTTTCGAGCCCGGGAATTTTTAGGATCGAAGGCGAACTTGAGGGCGCAGATGCATTGGTAGGGGACAACCGTTCGATGCAAGTGGTCGAGGTTTTCGAACGAGTGCCAATTCTGCTGGTTGATGATGCGCAGTCGGCGGATGTCGGCGAATCGGAGAGTGCGTTCGTAATGGCCGCATTCGGCAGACGCGGCAATCAGGCGTGGCGATCGGTATTTGAACCGACGGTGATCGAGTCCACAGCGATTTCCAAAACGAATTTGGAAGATTTCCGTTCTGTTATTCTCGCAAACACGCATCCGCTGGCGCCGGCAGATATCGACAAGCTCGAGGCCTACGCTGAGTCAGGCGGCGGGGTATGGGTCGCCTTGGGCTCCCGTGCAGATGTGGGACAGTTCAATGAACAGTGCTATCGCGGCGGGCTTGGGCTCGCGCCGATGAAATTGATGGAGGCCATCGGCGATCCGAATGACCGCGAAAAGTTCTTCACGGTTCGTGCCGCTTCGGAAGCGCATCCCGCGACGGCCCTGCTTTCGGACTTTCAGCGGCTGGACCTGGACCGCGCCCGTATTTTTCGGCGCTTCCAATTTGATCCATTGAGCGGGAAAGATGTGTCGGTGCTGCTGCAGGTGCAGCATGGCGATCCGGTTGTCGTGGAGCGGAAGTTTGGACGCGGGCGCGTATTGGTGCAAAGTATTCCACTCGGAGTTTCTTGGAGCACGCTTCCGCTCTGCCAGGCGTATGTGGCGATGCTGCACGAATGGCTTTGGTACGCGAGCGAACCGGGTTTGCCGAAGCGAAATCTTTCCCCGGGTGAAGCAATCGAGGAACACCGCATTGGCCAGGCGCAACTCACGCTGCCGGACCATCGCACGGTCGACTTGAAGGAACAACGGTATGCAAATACGCGGTTGCCGGGTGAATATGTTTTGAAGGGCGACTCAAAGGTATTTTCGTACCATGTCCAACGCACGGCGGATGAATCCGACTTAAAGCCATTGTCCGAGCCGGAACTGAAGCAACTGGCGACAAACCATATCGGGGTGAATGGCTCTATCGATGCACCCCTCACAGCGAAGTCCGAACCGCCACGCCATCCACTCGAGCGCGCGTTTCTCGTGACGCTGCCATTTGTGCTGCTTGGCGAGATGTTGCTTGCGGCCTGGTCGACGCAGCGGAGGAATCTGCGCATTGATCCCATCACGATGACGTCATGAAAAAAGCCAACCACCCAGCGCGAAGTACCAAAAAATGTCCAAGACCCAATACTGATTGTTGGAATTTGGTGATTGGTGTTCATGCCGTGCTGGGTGATTGGTGATCGGGGTTCTGATGCAGACCACCACCACCGAATTTGCCTTCGAACCTTTCCTGCCGCTGTGGTTGTTTCTTCTCGTCGCCCTCGCCTTGCTGGCGTTGTCGTTTTGGATTTCCCGGCACGACTCTCGGTTTGCCGATCGACCGAAGGTTAGGTGGTTCCTTTTTGCCCTCCGGGCGGTTGCTCTGCTCATTCTGCTCTGGATGCTCCTCGGCCCCACGCTGGTGAGAACCGATCGGAAATTTACGAGGAAAGCGATTGCGATTTTGGTCGATGCTTCCGCCAGCATGGGTTTGGTGGATCCACCGGACGGATCAGGCAACGTAACCCGATGGCGATTGAATGCACCAGCGGGGCTCGATGAACCCGTCGCGACGTTGCGCTCCGCCCAGGTGCAATTGCAGCGTTTTTCCAAAGTCTCAGACGATACGAAGGACCTCCAGGCCGCGCGCACAGCTTTTGCCCTCTCGGTCCAAGGCCTCGAAGATGGAGTGTCCAAACTTAAGCAGCAATCTGACCGCACAATCCTGGACACAGCCAGGCTTATTGAAGGCCGGGCGTTACCAACCTTGCGGCAAAAGGCTGCCGAGTTCAGCAGCGGAAAGTCTTTGGCTGCACTCGAACGCGCACACTGGCTGCCGGAACGGCTGGCGCAACTTTCGACCGCGATTTCAACGGTGGAGCGAGTGGCTGAACAAACCGCCAGGAATGCCGAGGAGAAAGCGAAGTCCAGCGCCGCAGAGCAACTGTCACGTTCCGACAAAGTAAATGCCTTCCTGGCGGCGGCCGAGGAATCGTGGCTCAAGGACGTGCGCCAAAAAGCGACGGTGAATGCGTACGAGTTTGGCGCCAAGGTAACCCCAAAAGGCGGGGCAGTTTTTTCGCCCAACAGCAAGCCGGCGTCGCTCGCAGATGCGACGCAGCTTGGCGCGGCGTTGCAACAGATCGCGCTCGATCAAACCGCGCAACCGCTCGAAGCCGCGATCCTCATCACCGACGGGGGGCATAATGCCGGGCGCGATCCACGCGCCTTGGCCGCGTCGCTTTCGGGAACGGCGCTGCACATTGTGCCGATTGGGAATACCAAGATGCAGCGCGATGTAATTTTGCACCACACGTATGCACCGAAAGCAGTGATCCAGAAAGACACGGTGGTGATCGATTCGATTGTCACGGCATACGATTGCGCCAATGAGACGATCAACATCGAACTCGTAGCTGGAGAAAAGGTCCTCGATCGTCAAACCCTGCCGGTGGAGTCGGAAGTTTTCGACAAACGAGTGCAGTTTCGCTGGCCCGCCGCAGAACTCGGCCGGCATACCCTCGCGGTGCGGGTGGTGCCGGTTCCGAAAGAGCGGACGGAGGAAAACAACGAGGCCAAAACCGACGTCCTGGTGATGGAAGACAAAATCCATGTGCTGGTGGCGGACAATTTCCCCCGCTGGGAAACGCGCTACTTGCTGAATTTATTCAAACGCGATGACCGGGTGGTATTTGACCAATTGTTATTTGAACCGCAACGCACCGCGGGCGACGGCGTGCGTAGCGATTTCCCGGCGACCCCGGATGAATGGTCGAAGTACCGCGTCATCATCCTCGGTGATGTTCTGCCGACGCAGCTTACACCGCAGCATCAGAAGGAATTGCACCGGTATGTCTCGGAAGGCGGCGGAAACGTCATCATGGTGGCGGGAAAGGACGCGATGCCGGGAGCATTCCTCGACCAGCCCCTCGCGGGATTGCTGCCCGTTGAAGCCACGCGTAGCGTCGCCGGCGATGCTGCATTTTACTTACATTTAGGCGACGAAGCGTCGATGACCCTGGCCGTACAGGTCGCAGAAAACCCGGGCACCACCGAGCGCGTGTGGCGAGACATGAGCGAACGCCTGCCGATCTATGGCCTCTCCGATTTCTCAAAACCGAAGCCGACGACGCATTCACTGATTTGGGCAAGCATGAGCAATAAGCAATTCAATCCCGCAGAGGCATCCACGCGCGCGTTTCTCGCATGGCATTACGTGGGCGCAGGCCGAGTAGTCTATCTTTCTGCCCCGGTGACCTATCAACTCCGATACCGACAGGGCGATACCTTCCACCATCGCTTCTGGGGTCAATTGCTGCGTTGGACCGTTGCGCGCGATCTTGGCGAAGGCTCCCGCACCGTGCGCTTGAGCACGGACAAATCGCGTTACGAGCAGGGGGAGCCTGCGCAGGTCTCCGTGCGATTGCGGCAGTTGGACGGGCAGCCCGTGAATGGCGCCAGCCTGCAAATCTCCGCCGTCCACGAAGGTAAGCCAGTGCAGGAGCTCGCCTTGCGCGAAGATTCCGCTCGCCCCGGGCTCTACAGCGTAGCGTTCGAACAATTGCCGGTTGGGCCCGTGAAGCTCCAGGTTTCCGGCGATCGCATCAAAGGTTTGCTCGCTGCCGAAAACTATCAGCGGCCCATCGAATCCATCGTTCACATTGACCCCAGTGGCATGCTTGAGCTGCGGCATCCGCTCTGCAACCTGCCGCTACTGCGCGAAATCGCCGACGCGAGCGGCGGCATGATTGTTCAGCCGACCGGCCTCCCAGCCGCGTTGAAGCAACTCAACCTTGAACCCGAAGTGTTGGAAAGTGTCACCCGCCAGCCGTTGTGGAACCGTTGGGATTTGCTCGCGTTGTTTATCGGTTGCCTGGCGCTCGAATGGTCGTTGCGCAAGTTCTTGGGATTGTCGTAACTAATGGATTACTCGCGCAATGAAGTAATGCGGCGCGCCGGGACCAGCGCGCCGCATTGCCTAAGAAACAGACGGATTACGATTTGATGCGCTTAAGTGTCGTAGCATGGTCCGGCACTTCTTTGCCGTCCATGAATGCTTTGCAGCTCGTCGTCACGGTATCCGCATCGTCGAAACGGATGGTCAACGCATGCATGTGCGATTCAGTGGTCGGGATTCCACAAGTCGCATCGAGATCGAACTTGAGCGTCTTCGCGTCCGAAGACTTCAAGGACATGGCGGGACGATTCCCGAGCATGCAATAATGGGTCAGGGCAAGTTTGCCTGCCTGGTCATAGTAAAGGGTGATCATTTCATTGGGGGTGCCCGCAAACACCCGCTCCTCGAGGACGCTGCCGCCGGCGAGCAAACGATATTGCACTCTAAGGTCTATCGGACCCTGGCCCATGTCTGTTTTGCCTTCCCAGGTGCCGACCAGCGCCTTGATGCGTTCGAATTCGGCCGAACCCGGCTTCGCTTTGGCAGCATCGCTTGCATTCAGGCCCACCGCGCCGCCCAGCACTAAGATTGCACAAACACCGACAAACTGTTTTTTCATCATTTTTCCTGTTGTTAATTGTTTCACGTTCACTCCAACAACGAATGAACGAGCGGAGTCAGGACAACGAAAAACGAGATTCCTTGCGTCGTCTCCTGCGGGAGGACTATTTGCCGTAAAACTCTTCGACGACCTGCTTGAAGGTGTTTTCGCCCACGTTGACGATCTTCATTTCGCGCTGGGCGCTCTCCGATGAATCGCTCGCGTGCGCGGCGTTGACCATCACCGTTTGGCCGAACTCACGGCGGATCGACCCTGGCGGCGCCTTGGAAGGATCGGTCGGCCCGAGGACATCCCGGATCTTACGCACGGCTTCAACACCTTCGTAAATAATGGCAATGCAACGCTCGCTGCCGGGCTGCTTCAATTGGCCGGGATCGAC
>DATENK010000009.1:0-3920 GCA_035275085.1 Verrucomicrobiia bacterium
GTTTGGCCGATCAGTCGCGCATCGAAAAAAGCGTCGCTGCTGCCGCTCAATGCCGAATTATGCACCTGCACCGCGATTGTGTTCACGCCAGCGACCAGGACATTGGGTAGAGTGAACGTCACGAAGTTGAGGTTCTCAATCGCCGCGCTCGCGGTTCCGGTGTATGGCACTTCGCCCGCCGGCATATTGGCGTTGCCATCGATTACCAGCACGCCATTGATCCATGCCTTGAACCCGTCGTCGTATTGCGCCTCCAAAATGAGCCGATCGAAAGCGGACACGTTCGTCGCGTTAAAGGTCTTCCGGAGAAAAAAAGAAGTGTAGCCGCCATTCATGTCGGCCAGGCTTGTCACAATAAACGTTTCGCCATAACCGATGGGCGCGCCGCCGTTTGCCCAACTCGCATCGTTGAATCCCGCGTTTCGCCAAGCGGTAGCGGGCGATGATGGATTTGTGGTTCCCTTGAAATACTTCCACGTGGAGTGATCAGGCAGCAGTGAGACATTATTCACCGTGCCGCCACCGACGCTGCCGCCCGAGGCGCGCCAGCTTCCACCGAGATCATCGTCCAGCGCCGGGTGGATCAGCTCGATTGAATTCCCCGGTGAATCACCCACCGTTGGCCAGGGAAAGCCCAGTTGATAGGTCACTTCATCGACGATCTGCCCCGCGGCATTGCGCAGCACAACGCGTTCGCCCGAACTGTTCAGCCTTCCGGCCCACGGTCCAAAAGCGTTGAAGCCAAACTTTGCCCGAAACGCATTCGTGTTCTGCGCCGCTACTGCAAATCCGCCCGGTGCAATCGTGGTCCCCGCCGGGAAGGTGTAGTCAATCGCATCGCTCAACGACCATCCGCTGATGTTCACCGCCGCGCTGCTCGCGTTGTGCAGTTCCACAAACTCCACCAACTCGGTCTTAACGTCCGGGTCATAGTGGATTTCGTTGATAACAATTTGCCCCTTTACGCCTGAACTCAGAAAAACTGAACCAACGACGGTAAGGCCGCAGAGCTTGGTCAACCAATGCATGAAAGTGCGAAGTATAGCGGTTTTGTCGGCCTTTGATCAAGGATTATGCCCAAACGTTCCGGGTTCTGCCTTCAGGCGGTCAAAATGTCCTTTCAATATGGTGTACATCCTTGTTAAAGTGTGCTCGATTACGAGCGTCGGCAGGGACAGGTGGGAGTGTGTGCCGTGCAGCAAATCTTCGACATCCAAATGCAATTTATAAAGAAATGATTCGCCGCCCCAGCAACGGTAAGGAGAATCGCTTATGGGCCACAGGGCATCCGCGCTTTTAATCGTATTGCAGGTCCTGACCCTGCCCTGCCTTGCCCAAACGCTCGATATCCGCGACGCCGTCCGAACTTTTCCTGGTCTGACGAACACTGCCGTCACCATGTCAGGCCGCGCTGAGTTGCGGATTACTGGAACAGGCGACCCGATCCCCGGCTGCCTGATCCATCTCAACTCACCCGACGCATGGGTACTCATGACCGCCATTGCTCCGTCGCAAGTCGCCTCCACATTCCTCAATCGCATACGCGTGAATGGCGCCAATGCAGTCCTCGATTCAAATGTTCGCGTCGCTCAATACGCGCAGGGCGCCGTTGTTATTCCTCACACCCCGGAGTTCGCCCCGCTCGAAGTTTTCGACGGCCGCTATTTCACTGGACCGTCGCGACGGTTGAACACTTTCGTCAATTACGACAGCGCATCACTTGGCACGATGGCCGCGGCCATTGGCTCTTTCAAATTGAAGCGCGGCTACACCGCCACGCTGGCCCAAAATGAGAACGGCACCGGCGTCAGCCGCAATTACGTCGCGCAGGATGGCGACCTCGAAGTGGGTCTGTTGCCGGCAACGCTCGAAAACAATATTCGTTTCGTGCGCGTTCTTCCCTGGCGCTGGACCGCCAAGAAAGGCATCGCTGGCGACATCGATTCCGGACTCAACGTGGGTTGGGTTTACAACTGGAACATCTCGCGCAACTCGACTCTCAATCTGGAATACACGCCCATCCGCCAGAACCGCTATTGGCCGCCGCTTGATCAAGATTGGAAAATGCGCGGCGCCACGCACCTCCTCGGCTACAACGAACCGGATCATGCTGACCAGGCGAACATGACGGTCGCCGAGGCGATCTCCTCCTGGCCTGACTTGCTTGCGACGGGCCTTCGCGTGGGCGCGCCCGCGCCTTCGGATGGCGGGCTCAATTGGCTTTATGATTTCATCGCCCAGGCTGACGCTGCCGGTCTGCGCGTTGATTACGTTCCGGTCCATTATTACCGTTGTTATGGTAACGCCGCCGACCCGAACGGCACGGCAAACCAATTCTACAATTTTCTCAAAGGGATTTACGACGTCGTCAAACGTCCGCTCTGGGTCACCGAATGGAACAACGGCGCCAACTGGACTTCTTGCGCCGATCCTACCACTGCGCAGCAGGAAGCCGCCGTTCAGGCCATGATCGACATGCTCGAAAACACGCCCTTCGTTGAGCGCTACGCCTTGTACAATTGGGTCGAAGACGTCCGCCGCCTCAAATGGGATGACGGCTCGCTCACCCCAGCCGGTGTCCGCTATCGCGACAAAATTTCGACCCTCGCCTATCGCCAGGAGATGGCCGATGCAGGCACCGGCTCGTCTGCCCGCTATTCGTTCGACGGCAATACAGAGGACGGCTGGGGCAATGGCCAGGACGCGATGCGGGTTGGGGCTCCGGCATTCACCGCTGGCAAATATGGCCAATCCATCGCGCTCAACGGCAGCACTGATTACCTGCAGATCTCCCCGCGCCTCGCGGATAGCACGGACTTTAGCTTCGCGGGCTGGGTGCTCTGGAATGGCGGCGCAAGTTGGCAGCGAATTTTCGACTTCGGCGACGATACGAGTCACTATTTATTCCTTTCGCCCAGGTCCGCTGGGGGTTCACTGCGATTCGCGGTCAACAATGGCGGTAGCGAGCAGCAATTGAGTGCGCCCGCCTTGCCGACAAATGTATGGACCCATGTCGCTGTGACCATCGCCGGCAACACAGGCAAGCTCTTCGTCAACGGCACGCCTGTCGCCACCAACGCCGCCATGACGATTAATCCGGCCGATGTGGGCACTAAATACAATTACCTCGGCAAGAGCCGCTTCACGGCCGATCCCCTCTTCGCCGGCCGCTTCGATGATTTTCGGTTCGTCAGTTCCGCTCTCACTGATGCACAGGTGGCCGCCATTGTGAATACGCCACCCCCGCAGTTCTTGAGCACTACCATTTTTAAGCCTGCTGCAACCATGGGCGGAGCCTACAGCCAGAGCATCGCCGCGGACGCCACCGGCACAGGTGCGCTGACCTTCAGCAAAATGGACGGCCCCGCATGGCTGACTGTCGATTCCAGCGGCGCCCTTACCGGCACGCCCAGTGAAGCGAATGGTGGTATCAACAATTTCCTGGTTCGCGTCACCGACGCAAATGGCTCGCTGCATACTGCACACCTCCTGATCACGATTCCTGCCCTGAGCGTCACCATCAGCTCAAGCGTCGACGATGCCGAACAAGCCGCCTCCGGTGCGGTCACTTTAAACAGCACCGACCTTGAATTAGTGAATGACGATGCCGCTGGCGCCGGCAATCAGACGGTCGGGCTGCGTTTCGCCGATCTCTCGATTCCGCGCGGGGCAGTCATCACCAGCGCCACTATCCAATTCACCGCCGATGAATCACAGAGCGATGTCACTTCACTCAGCATCTTCGCTCAAGCCGCCGATGACGCATCAATTTTCACCACCGCCGCAAATAATATCAGCTCGCGCCCGCGCACTCCCTTCAGTGTCCCATGGCAACCCCCCGCCTGGAACATCGGCGAGTCCAACGCCGCGCAGCGCACGCCGAACCTCGCTGGCCTCGTCCAGGAAATTACCTCGCGCCC
>DATENK010000010.1:0-6016 GCA_035275085.1 Verrucomicrobiia bacterium
GTTTAAGCAGGACTTTGCTTCTGGCCCGGAACGCGGTTGGGAATGGGGAAAAATCTTCGGCCTGCTGCTCAAAGCGCGGTATGTCTTGGATCGTTGCGATGCGATCCTGACCTGCAATCCGCGCGAGGCGGAGTTGATGCGGCAGAAATATCCCGGCAAACGCGTGCAGGTCCAACCGCACGCAGTGTCGACCGCCGCTTTTGAGCCCGATTGCCGCGCGGCGGCCAACAAGGCGTTTGCACAAATCCACGGGAAGAAAATTCTGCTGTGTGTGGGCCGGATCGATCCGGTGAAGAACCAGGGATGGTTGATTGAACAACTGCCGGCCATTTTGCAGCGTCATCCCGACGCTATGCTGGTCCTGGCGGGAGCGTGCACGGACAAAAATTATGGCGTGCAGCTGTTGCAGCGCATCCAAAAGCTTGGACTCGAAACGCACGTGCTGCTGACCGGCGGATTGCCGCCAGGCGATCCCCGTTTGCTCGGCCTGTTTCAGCAGGCCGCGATGGTGCTGTTGCCGTCCATCTCGGAAACGTTTGGGCTCGTGATCCTTGAAGCATGGGCGGCGGGCGCGGCGCCGGTCTCCAGCCGCACCTCGGGAGCGCGCTCCGTGATTGAGGATGGCGAAAATGGATTCCTGTTCGATCTGGAAAATCCGGCCTCGTTCCATCAAGCCGTGGACGCGCTGCTGACGAAAAGCGAATTGGCCAAACAATTTGGCGCGCGGGGAAAAGAATTTGTCAAGGCGGAGTTCGATTCGCGCGTGCTGGCGCGTCGCGTAAAACAGCTCTACGAGGAACTCATTGCCGAAAAAAGGCACTGATATGCGGCAGGTAATCATCCGCGACGATGACACGAACGCCTTTACGCCATCCGAATGTCTCGAACAACTCTACCGGCCATTCCTCGATCGCGGCATGCCGGTGAATCTGGCTGTGATCCCGGCCGTTCGGCGCGATGCGAAAACCCCCGACGGCAAGCGGGAAGGTTTCCTGTTTGCCGCAAATGGCAGCGCACAAGAGATTAACCCGATCGCGAACAACAGGGCACTCGTCGATTACCTGCGGCGTGAACCGAACTACCGCGTGGTCCAGCATGGATGCCATCACGACACGTTCGAGTTTTCGATTGAGGACGAAGGTGAAGTTTCCCGCCGAATAGAACAAGGGGCAGCGTATTTATGCGATGCGGGATTTGCATCGCCGAAAACCTTCGTGGCCCCTCACGATAAGTTTTCGCGCGCTGCTTTCCGCGAATGCGCCGATCATTTTAAGGTGATTTCGACCGGCTGGTTTGAGCTGGCACGTCTGCCGCATGCGTGGTGGCCAAATTATCTCGTTAAGAAGGCACGAAAAACACCGCATTGGCGCGCAGGCAAAACGCTACTGCTCAGCCATCCCGGTTGTCTGCTTTCGCGGTTTCGCCAGCGCGACCAGATCCTCAACCAAATCAAAGCGGCTATTGCCAAGTCGCCATTGACCGTGCTCGTAACGCATTGGTGGGAATATTTTCCTGAGGGACGACCCGATGCAGATTTCATCCGGGTTCTGCATCAAACTGCCGATTACCTCGCGAGTGAGCCGGAGGTAAAGGTCATCGCGTTCGACGATCTCAGCCGTTTCTGATTGAGGCGCGTTCCGGCGCGGGTATGTTGCACGAACGCGATGAAAAAAGATGCGCCACCGCCTTTGCGTCCGGGCACACTGTATCTAGTGGCGACGCCGATCGGGAACCTGGAGGACATCACGCTGCGAGCGTTGCGGACACTGCGCGAATGCACCGTGGTTGCCGCGGAAGATACGCGGCGGACCGGCTTACTGCTGAAGCATTTCGAAATATCGAAGCCGCTCATAAGTTATTTTCAATTCAATGAGGCGAAGCGCAGCGAACAAATCCTGGAACGGCTCCGCCGCGGCGAGATTGTGGCGCTCGTGACTGATGCCGGCAGTCCCGGCATTAGTGATCCTGGTGAGCGCGTCGTGCAAGCCGCCATTGCCGCGGGTTTGCGGGTCGAATCGGTCCCCGGACCGAGCGCGCTGGTGGCAGCATTGACCGCCAGTGGCCTTTCGACCGAGGAATTCCATTTTATCGGATTCCTGCCGCACAAGTCCGGTCAACGCCGGAACAAACTGACTGCATTGGCGAGCGTTCCAGGCACGCTGGTGCTTTACGAATCACCTTACCGCGTGGAAAAGTTGCTGGCCGAATTGGCTGACGTTTTTCCTGAGCGGCAGGTGGTTTTCGCACGCGAACTCACCAAGAGATTCGAAGAGTTTCTCCGCGGAAAGCCGGCCGAGTTGATCGAGCGCGTAAAAGCCCGGTCGTTAAAAGGTGAGTTCGTGGTTTTGATTGGTAGTTGACCCTATACTGCGATGTCGCCAAACCTGTTAGCCACTTAGCGGGATAAAGGGTATGCGCAGGCTCGGATTTACATTAATTGAGCTGCTGGTCGCCGTCGCTGTGATTGCAATCCTCGCCGCGCTACTCCTTCCGGCGCTCTCGCGCGCCAAAGCCAAGACTCATCAGGCTGCCTGTCTCGTGCATCTGCGACAGATTGCGATCGGTTTTGACATTAAACTTTCCGAAGGCGAAGACCGCTTCCCCGACCGGCGCGACCTCAAGGACACCCTTGGCTACCATCCCTGGAGTACGTGGCCCCCATCCGATCCGCGCGGCGGCTGGGCGGCGGTGGTGCTCGCAAGCGAAGTTCCATCGGACCGCCTCTGGTACTGCCCAGCCATGAACGTCTCACTGCTGCGTAACGCGGCGCAATCCTGCCAGCAATCGCGCCTGGGCGACCCGGATAGCCTGGTGAGCTATTGGTTTTGGCGCTTCGACCGCACGAACGATCCGATAGACCTCGAAAACTTTTGGGGCAAGACAGTCAATCAATGCGTCCTGGATCTCCAGACCGCAAACAATCCACAGATCGGTTACCCGGCCGGTCCGTCGGACGTGGAACTGGCCGTTGACCCGTATTATCCCAGCACCATTGGCAGCTTGCCTGGAGACATTCGCGGGCGAGCGGTTCACTTGCGCGGCCGCAATCGGCTTTTCCTGGACGCACACGCGGAGTTCTTCCGCGACCCGCGCACGTTGTAAGTGACACAGTGCGCGACGCACAATATATACAAGCATGCTTCGCGAGTACGTAGCCGTCCTTGTTATCTGTCTAACGACATACTCCGCCGTCGCTGCGTCCGGGAAGTACGAAGGGATTTTTTATGAGGTGAAGGGGAAAGGACCGGCGGTTGTTCTGATCCACGGCGGACAAATGGATCGGCGGATGTGGGACTTCCAGTTTGACATATTGGCCAAAAATTATCGCGTGATACGTTACGATATCCGTGGCTTCGGGAAATCAGACGTTCCAGTACGACCATACTCCCAGGCAGAAGATTTGAGAGGGTTGCTGAAGCATCTCGCTATTAAGAAGGCTTCCGTGATCGGCTTGTCCCTGGGCGCGGCGATTGCCACTGACTTTGCGATTCTTCATCCGGACTCGGTGGAGGCACTTGTCCTGGTCTGTCCGGGCCTCGGTGGGTTCAAATTCGAGGACAAGGCAAATGATTTGCGTGAAATCGTGGATGCCGCACGCGACAATGATGCTGACCGAGTCACCGAACTATGGCTGAAGAACCCCTATATGAGTGTGGCCATGGAAAATCCAGAGCTCCAGCCGAAGCTGCGCGAACTCAGCCGACGTAACGCGCATTCATGGCTAACTAACCCACTGCTGCAGCGGCGCATAAATCCACCGGCGGCGGAGCGTCTCGGCGAAATCCGGGCGCGCACCCTGGCGGTCGGTGGCGGGCGCGATGTTTCCGATATTCACAAGATTATTGCGAAGCTCCGCAGCGAAATACCTGGAGCCCAGGAATACACTTTCCGCGGATGCGGGCACATTGTTCCGATGGAGGCGCCGGAGAAATTCAATAAGGTCGTCCTTGAATTTCTGCATCGAGATCGAAGGTGAATCCTCCGGCCAGGGGAAAAGCGGCAGAGGGCTGCCGCACTCCAAAACCTGTCGGAGTTTTCGTGGTCATTCATTAATGCGATGGCCTTAAAGTGCGGCAGTCCTCCGCCGCTTTTCGCTCCCCAGATTGAGACTGGCCTAATCCACCGTGGTGTCCAACTGACCATCCGCGAGGCGGGTGCGGAGTTTTTGGCGCGGCTTGGCCTCGGCGGCGCGACGGATGATCCGGCCGGTCGTCCGGTCCTGAGTGATGGAGTAGCCGCGGGCGAGGACGTTTTCGGGCGAGAGGAGGCGCAGGCGCGAGGCAACGTGTCCGACGTGAGTGAAACGTTGCTGCCGCTGCGTGTTCCAACGCTCGCGCAAACGGCGATCTAACTGCTCCAACGTTTGCCGCCGCTGTTTGAGGACGAGGCTCGGCCGTTCGCGCACAAACCTCTGTCGCAGGTTCTGCCATGCGACACGCCAGTGTCGATGGCCATGCTTCAGGCAGCGCAATAACGAGCCGCTGAGTTCATCGATATACTGCAGCCTGTCGTTGAGCACGCGTCGCGGATGAACACGCGCCAAGCGACTCGACAGAGCCGCGAGTTCGTCGTGAGCTTGCTCGAGGCGAGTAGTAATCAGTTGCTTAAGGTGTTCGGCGGTTTCAGCGACCATGCGGCGACTGGCGAAACTGCCTTCGGTAATAATTTCCGCGGCTGCGCTCGGAGTTGCGGCACGGAGGTCGGCGACGAAGTCGCTGATGGTAAAATCGATCTCATGACCAACCGCTGATAAAACAGGGATGGCCGATTGAAAGATCGCCCGGGCAACGACTTCTTCGTTGAAAGCCCAAAGGTCCTCCAGGCTGCCGCCGCCTCGGGTGAGAAGGATTAAATCGAGCTTGCGCGACGGATCCGTCAGCAGCGGCCGATCCCGCCACGCCGGACCGAGACTCCATTCGTTCAGCAGTTGCAAGGCCCAGGCGATTTCATGCGCGGCGCCTTCTCCTTGAACGCGGCAGGGCGACAGGACAATTTCCAGACCTGGCTGGCGGCGTTGAATGACGTGCAGAACATCGCGAATCGCCGCCCCAGTCGAGGACGTCACCAAGCCGATGCGCTGCGGATACTTTGGCAGGGCGCGCTTGCGTTCCTGCGCGAAAAGACCTTCTGCCTGGAGCTTGCGCTTAAGCCGCTCGAAGGCAACCTGCAACGCGCCGATCCCCTGCAACTCCACCGCGCGCACGAGCAACTGATATTGGCCGCGCACTTC
Organism: Verrucomicrobiia bacterium; assembly: GCA_035275085.1. Taxonomy (GTDB): domain Bacteria; phylum Verrucomicrobiota; class Verrucomicrobiia; order Limisphaerales; family DATENK01; genus DATENK01. Next base: position 5,231 of record DATENK010000010.1, read on the forward strand.
GTAAACCGTGAGCAACCCCTGGATGTTCAGTTTCTGCCCGTCCTTGATATATTCGCGGTGCGGAACATCTTCACCGCGAAAAAGCACGCAACTCAATTGGGCATCGTTATCTTTGAGGGTGAAATAAATGTGGCCTGAGGATTGCGCGCGCAAATTGCTCACTTCGCCCGTAACCCAAACCTCGCCTACGTTCTGCTCGAGAAGCCGCCGGATGCGCGCGGTCAACTCGGTAACCGTAAGCACCTGCCGCGTCGCTTCGGGCCCGAACAGTTCGCCGAATTCCCATTGTGATTTCATTTGTCCAGGCAGGCAGCGGACGCGGGTTCAGAGACCCGCTGGATGGAGATCGAGCGCCCGGTGGCGGAATCGACTTCGATCACTGCGCCTTGCAAGAGAATTCGGTCTTTTGCCACGTTGAAGCGTTGCGGGGTGTTCCTCAAGAAGCGCTCGACGATCGGCGCGATCTCGCGACCCAGCACACTTTCGTGCGGACCGGTGAACCCGACGTCGCAAAGGAACGCGGTGCCATTTGGAAAAATCTGTTCGTCGGCAGTCTGCACGTGCGTGTGCGTGCCAATTACCGCGCTGACTTCGCCATCGAGCATGCGCGCCATGGCGATCTTTTCGGAAGTCGCCTCGGCATGCATGTCCACAACGATGATGCGAACCTGATTGCGTAATTTGTCGACCTGTGTCTGCGCGCAAGCAAAAGGATTTTCCAGGCTCGGCATAAACACACGACCCTGAAGATTAAAAACGGCGAATGGCTGCTGGCCGGGCAAGGTA
>DATENK010000011.1:0-3890 GCA_035275085.1 Verrucomicrobiia bacterium
TGCATCGTCCGCCGTTTTCGGCATGAAGAAGTCATTGCAGGACGCCTGCAAAAGTATCATAATTTTATTCCGTAATGCACACGCTAAGCAGCGGAGCGACACTCGATCACACAACGGGAGAGCGCGAGGAATACATCCGCGCCTTTCGGTGGATGCTTTTGGGACGCATTCTGGACGAAAAATTCGCCACTCTTTATCGCGCGGGGAAAATCCATGGCGGAGTTTTCATTGGCCGCGGACAGGAAGCGCTCAGCGTTTCGATCGCCGTGGCCCTGCGCAAAGGCGACGTGTTCGCCCCCCTCATCCGGGATCAGGCCGGCCGGCTCGCATTTGGCGAGGCGCCCCTGGATGCCGCCCGCACTTACCTCGGCTCCGCACTGGGCCCGATGCGCGGGCGCGATGGCAACGTGCATCGCGGTCGTCCCAAAGAAGGTTACATTCCCATGATCAGCCATTTGGGCGCGACCATCGCGGTGGTAAATGGCACCTTGTTGGGGCGGCGCATGAAAGGCCTGACCGGAATCGTCGGCGCCGCCTGCATCGGGGACGGTGCTACTTCGACTGGCGCGTTTCACGAAGCAATCAATCAGGCGGCCGTGGAAAAGCTTCCGCTCGTCGTCGTAATTGCAAATAATCAATATGCCTATTCGACGCCCACTTCGCGCCAATTCGCCTGCCGCACACTCGCTGACAAGGCGCCGGGTTACGGCGTTGAGGCCGCCGAAGTCGATGGAACGGACCTCGCAGCATGTTTGCCGATTTGCAAAGACGCGGTGGCTCGCGCGCGCGGCGGACGGGGTCCGCAATTGATAGTGGCAAATCTTTTGCGGTTGTGTGGACACGGCGAGCACGATGACTCGGGCTATATCGACGCGAAGCTGCGCGCTTCCTCCCTGGGCCGCGATTGCCTCAAATTGGCTGAGCAACTCCTGGTCGCCAAGGGTTGGGCCGATGCGGTGCATATCGATACGTGGCGAATCGAGGCCACGCATCAGGTCGAAGACGCGGTGGCCAAAGCACAGCGTGAGGCGGCGCCAAATCCTTATAAAGAGACGTGGTGCGCGCTGGCCTCGCGCCATTTGCAGGAAGTCTATCCGGAAATTTAAACGATGAGCGTGACGTATCTCGAAGCGATTCGCGCCGCGCAGGAACGTGCGCTGGAACAAGACGAGCGCGTATTCATTTATGGGCAGGACGTCGGCTCGTTCGGCGGCGCGTTCAAGGCGACGAAGAATCTCGCTCAGCGTTTTCCAGGTCGCGTAATCGATTCGCCCATCAGCGAAGATGCGATGGTCGGGATGGCCATTGGCGCAGCGATCGAAGGCATGCGCCCGATCATTGAAATGCAGTTCGCGGATTTTTCCATGCCCGGGTTCAACCAGATTGTGAACAACGCGGCCACGTTGTACTGGCGGACGCAAGTCCCCTGCCCCATTACGATTCGGCTCCCCTCAGGCGGCACATCAGGCAGCGGACCTTTCCATAGCCAATGCCTCGAAACGCTCTACGCACATTTTCCGGGCGTGGTGGTGATGACGCCCGCGACCGTGGAAGATGCCTACAGCATGCTGCTCGAGGCCGTGGCCATCGATGATCCGGTCATCTTTTGCGAACACAAGTTGCTTTATTATCACCTCAAAGCTGACTCGCTCCCCAGTGAGGCGGTGCCCGTCGGCAAAGCGCGCATCGCGCGTGAAGGACGTGACATGACGATTGTTGCTTATAGCGCGATGGTTCATGAGGCGTTGTTAGTCGCGGACGAGCTCGCTTCCGAGGGCACTGAGATCGAGGTGGTCGATCTGCGTTCCATCAAGCCGCTCGATACCGACACTGTGATGGCTTCCGTTGCCCGCACCGGCCGATTGCTTTGCGTCGGTGAAGCGTGGCCCTGGGGGGGCGTGACCGCGGAAGTGATTGCTCGCGTCGCTTGCGAAGGGCTTGGATTGCTCGATGCTCCGCCGCAACGACTTAACGCAAAGGATACGCCGGTGCCATATCATCCCAATCTTTGGAAATCGCATCGTCCCACCGCGCGCAGCATTGCACAAGCGGCACGCAAACTTTTAAGGTCCTGATATGCCACAAATTCCGATCATCATGCCTCAACTCGGCGAATCAATCGCTGAAGCCACTGTGATCAACCTGTTGGTTAAGGAAGGCGATCGCGTCGAGGCGGACCAGGACGTAATTGAGGTCGAAACCAACAAGGCGACCATGAACGTCACCGCCCCCGGGGCAGGTCGCTTGGCAAAAATCACCGCGAAGCTCAATGAAAGTTACCCCGTAGGCGCAGTGCTGGGGCAACTTGAAGTGACCCAGGAAGAGGCCGAAAGACTCGGACTGGATACGGGTCGCGAACCAGAGCCCGCCGCGGCGCCAAACGGGAACGGCCATCAAAAATCCATTCAACGTGTTGAACCGACCGTCCGCGGGTTGCCCGTGCCGGCACATGCGCAGGGCGCCACTTACATGTCGCCTCGCATGAAGGCGCGCATGCACGAACTAGGGTTGCATGCCGCTGATCTAGCGGGTCTTCCCGGTAGCGGCGCGGGCGGACGAGTCACGATTCAAGACTTCGAAAAGTTCATCACCAACCTCGAACAAAACAAGCTCACGCCCGCTTCAACGATGCGCGTGGCGGTCGCGGATGCGATGCGGCGCAGTTGGGCGCGGCCTTTGGCCACGGTCGCCCGCCCCGTTGTCGTCGATGCGATGCTCGAACATCGCAAGCGTTCGCAAGACAAGTCCGGTCCCGCGTTATACGCGTTGCGTGCGCTCGCCATCGCCCTCGCCGAAAACAGCGCGCCCGCCGGCCGACTCGTGGGCAACCATATCGTGCATCCGACTGCGATCGATGTGGGTTTCGCGGTCGAGGCTGAGGATGGCGTGCTTGTGCCAGTATTGCGGAAGGCGGACAAGACGCGCTTGGCGGACCTTTTACCGCGCTACAATGAATTAGTGACGTTGGCCCGGCAGCGACGCTTGCCCGCAGATGCGACTGGCGGTTCCATTGCAACCGTCACCAACTTCGGCACCTTTGGACTTACATGGGCAACCCCCATTCCGCTTCCAGAACAAACGCTGGTTCTTGGCATGGGCGCTGGACGCGTCGTCCCCAGTTGGGATGCGGCCAAGGGCCAGTTCGTGCCCGCCACCGAAGCCAATCTCACTCTCAGCTTCGATCATCGCGTGCTCGACGGCGGCGCCGCAGGCCGCATGCTCGCCCGCATCGCCGAGCTGATGGCCAGTCCGGACAAGCTGTGAGTTCGCCACGCTCACCCGGTTGACGAAAACGCGCGTAGTGACATAATGAGTTGGGTCGCGCGTTTATGCACCGAATACTTTTAGTCACTGCCTCACTCTGCGCAATCACTGCAGGCGCGTTCGCGCAAACCACGCGTTCACCCGGCGCCGCCCCAAGTAGCTTCGGCGGTATGCGTCAATCCGCTCCTGTGTTGAGTTTCGGTCCATCCCCGTACTCGAGCATTTCGCCCCTTCCCACCACTCGCGGAACTGGGAGTTCCCCAACGCCCACCGCGGGCTGGAGCTTTGGCGGATCTAGTTACAGTTATGCGAAGCCTCCCGTCAATCCGGCCGCCGCGAGTTCTGCGACCGCAGGTGCGGACGTTCGTCCAGGGGCAATGACACTGACTGACACCGCCCTGAGAGATCTCCAGGCGGGCGTCACCAACGCTCCCCCTACGAACCGGAACTACTCTATCCAACCGGAAGCCGCGCCAATGCCCACTCCGGCAGTTGTTTCCAGCCACCCCGTTTCCATGACACCATTTTCCGGCGCACCGACTCCAACACAGCCGATTCGTTAGAAGCCGACGGTGATCAAGTCCTGACGGGTCCCAAGGCCATTCCTGACGCCTACCTGTCGCCAT
>DATENK010000012.1:0-7723 GCA_035275085.1 Verrucomicrobiia bacterium
CAGGTGATTCGCGTGCTCGCGGTGGATGACTCGGCCTTCGTCAGAAAAGTCATTCGCGACATGCTCTCGCGAAATCCTTACATCGAAGTGGTGGCCACTGCTCGGGATGGCCTCGAGGCCCTCGATCTGGTCGAGCAGCTCAAGCCCGATGTCGTCACGTGTGACCTTAACATGCCGCGTCTTGATGGTGTGGGCTTCGTGCGGGAACAGATGCGGCGCAGCCCGGTGCCGATTCTTATTCTAAGCGTTGCGCCCCAGGACGCGGAATCCGCGCTCGCTGCACTCGACGCGGGTGCTGTTGATTTCGTTCAGAAACCGACCGCCCTGGCAAATGACGATCTGCTGCGGATACGTGAAGAATTGATCGAGAAGGTCAAGGCCGCGGCCGGCGCGCCAGTCGGCCGCTTGCGCCCCGAGCAACCTCGAATCGCTGCTGTGCCTCAAGCCCCAACGCGCGCGAGCGGTCGGGTCAAGGCCATTGTCATCGGTGTCTCGACGGGCGGACCTCAAGCGCTTCGGACGCTGCTTCCTCAATTCCCTCCCGACTTTCCCGTGCCCATTGCCGTCGTCCTTCATATGCCCCTCGGCTTCACTGCGCTCTATGCGGAAAAGCTCAATGAGTTGACCCGCCTCAAGGTGAAGGAAGCGGCTGAGGACGATGAGATGCTGCCCGGCCTCATCCTGATCGCCCAGGCTGGTCGCCACCTTGTTTTGCGCCGCAACGAAAATCAAAAAGTCGTCGCCCACCTCTCGCTTCGCCCAGCCGATTTGCTGCATCGGCCTTCTGTCGATGTCCTTTTTCGTTCCGCCGCCGAGGTGTATGGTGATAGTGTGATGGGGGTGGTTCTGACCGGCATGGGTAACGATGGGAAGGAAGGCGCTGCCTGGATAAAAGCTCAAGGCGGCTCGGTTCTCACTGAGGCCGAGGATTCCTGCGTTATTTACGGCATGCCGCGATCGGTCGTTGAAGCCGGCCTTAGCGATGCCGCCATACCTCTGGGGCGACTCGCCGAATCTATTATGGGAAGAATATGACAGGTCACATTCTGGTTGTTGATGATTCCGGTTTTGCCCGGCGCACCTTGCGTCAGATGCTGGAAGGGGCTGGGCACACCGTCGAAGAAGCCGCCAATGGCAACGATGCCCTCGAGCGTTATTTCCTCAAGCGCCCGGACCTGGTCCTTCTGGACATCGTCATGGAAGGCATGAGCGGCCTTGAGGTCCTGCCTCGCATCATTGAAATGGACCCCGAAGCCCGGGTCGTCGTCGCGTCCGCCGATGTCCAGTCTTCGACCCGTGCCGAAGCGCAGGCGGGCGGCGCCGCCGGTTTCATCAACAAGCCGTTCGTTCGGGAGCAGGTCATTGAAACCGTTTCCAACGTGCTCGCAGGAGGTGTCGCATGGAGCTGACTCCCTCTCAGCACGAAGCCCTCACCGAGCTCATCAACATTGGCTACGGTCGCGCCGCCGCTGCGCTTTCAGAACTCACCGGCCGCCGTATCAACCTCGATGCGCCGAAAGTCGCTATTTACCCGATCGACCAGATCAGCCGCGCCTTGCACTCCGTCCTCAGTGGCGATGTCGCCAGCGTTCATCAGGTCTTTTCCGGTCCGGTCTCGGGCAACGCCTTGCTGCTCCTCGACCACAAGGCCGCGCTGCTCCTCAATGCGCTGCTCCTCAACACCCCAGTTCACCCCCGCAGCTTTCAGGCCGACGAACGCGAGGCGCTCACCGAAGTCGGCAATATCGTTCTCAACGCCTGCCTCGGCGTCTTCGGAAATTTGTTGCAGGTCCATGTCACGTTCTCTGTTCCACGGTTGGATATCGAATCGGTCGATGGCGTGATGCATTCCATTTCAGTCGGCAGCCAGGAGCTTCAATACGCGCTCATGGTCCACACTCATTTCAATGTCCGCGACAGTACCGTGCGCGGTTACCTCGTCATTATCCTGGGGATTACCTCCTTCTCACGTCTGGTGGAGGAGTTGCAGAATTGGGAGAAACGGCAATTGGCTTCCTGATCGCATGTCCCATCCCCAACAGACCGCCGATCAGCTTAACGCCGCCATCCTCAATTGGACCCATGAACTGGCGCCGCACGGCATTTTCACAACCGATACCGAACTCCGCATTACCACCTGGAACCATTGGCTCGAAAATTATTCCCGGCTGCGCGCAGAACAGGTCCTGGGTCGTCCGCTCGTCGAAATCTTTCCCAGTCTCACGGAGCGGCGTCTCGATGATTATTTCTCCGACGCGCTCCGCGGCGAAGTTAAAGTCCTGTCACGCGCTCTGCATGGATATCTCCTCCCTTTCCCGCCTTCTATCGCTCAAACCGACTTCGCTCAGATGCAGCAGAGCGCCCGCATCGCCCCGCTCCTGCTGGAAGGACAGGTTTGTGGCACCATCACCGTCGTGGAAGACGTCACCGAACGGGAATGGCATGCCGCCACTCTGCGCGCGAGCGAGGAACGCTTCCGGGCTGTGGCGGATACCGTGCCCGATATCATTTATACCGCCGACGCCACGGGTCGCTGCGACTTCCTGAATCACCGCTTTTACGAGGTCTCCGGGGTCCCGCCCCACAGCGCGTTCGGCACTGGTTGGCTGCAGGTCGTTCATCCGGAGGATATCGAGCGCGTCAAAGCAGCATGGCAACGCAGCGTCCAAACCGGCGAGCCCTACCACGCTGAGTTCCGCATGCGCGATCAGGCCGGCGGATTTCGCTGGTTCATCTCTCGTGCCTGGCCGGTCTCCAACGAAGAACATCGTATCACCCGTTGGTTCGGCGCTTCCACCGATGTCCACGACCTGAAAGAAGCGCAGGAAACGCTTCGCCAGCGCAGCGAAAGCCTTTCGCTCGCCCAACGCGCAGGCGCCGCCGGCATTTGGGACTGGCGCATGGCTGAAGGGCCTGCTGCCTATGTCACGCCTGAATATCGTGAGCTCTATGGGCTGCCTGCCGATACCGTCATCACCTTTGACCGATGGCAGCAACTGGTTCATGAGGACGATCGCGAGCGCGTCGCGGCTTACATGCGCCAGTTTCTGGAAACGGGTTCGGAGTTCAGCCTCGAGTTTCGCATCTCTCATCCCAGCCGTGGCCTTCGCTGGCTCAGAGGTGCCGGGTTCTTGCACCGCGACGAGCAGGGGAATGCTGTCCGCTTCACCGGCATCAATTTCGATATCACGGACCGTAAGCGTGCTGAGGAAGCTTTGGCCCGGGCCCGCGAGGAACTTCAGCAATATGCCGCCAACCTGGAAGAGAAAGTTGACGAACGCACCGCAAAGCTCCGGGAAACCATTACCCACCTGGAAAGCTTTTCCTATACCGTCGCGCACGACCTTCGCGCGCCGATTCGCGCCATGGAGTCCTACGCGGGAATTTTGTTCGAGGAACTCGAAACTGCCTTGAACGGCGACCAGCAAAATATGCTGCGCAATATCGGTCGCGCGGCCCGACATCTCGACGCTCTCACGCGTGATCTATTGAGCTACACGAAAACCTCCACTCAGGACGTCCGCCTCGAAGTGGTCGACGTTGAGCACCTCATCGAGAGCGTCACCGCGATGAACCCGGCGCTCCAAAGTCCCGAAAGCGTCCTCGCCATCGTGCGTCCGCTCGACCGTGTCATGGCCCAGCCGACCCTCCTCAGTCAATGCCTTTCCAACCTGCTCGACAACGCCGTCAAGTTCGTTGCCCCGAACGTCACGCCTCGTATCGTGATTCGTTCGGAGCGGACCGGCGGCGGTCGTGTCCGCCTTTGGATCGAGGACAACGGCATCGGCATGGATGCCGTCGCACAAAAAAGGATTTTCGGGATCTTCGAGCGCGCCCGCGGGTCCTCGGAATATCCCGGGACCGGTGTGGGCCTGGCGATTGTGGCCAAAGCAGTGGAACGTATGCGGGGTAGTTATGGAGTCCAGTCTGAGCCCGGTAAAGGCAGCCGATTCTGGATCGAGCTCTCCGGCGCCAACGCGTAGGTTCTTGGGCTATCACTCCATGGACTTTCAGTCTTCCGTTCTATATATGCGGGTTAGTGGGCGCAGGATGCGCCTGCTACACTAATGGGAACGAGTCCGCCAATGCCAGTCCCGGCTAATTCACTTACGATTCTGCTGGTCGAAGACTTGGAAGATGACCGCTATATCTTTCAGCGCACATTGAAGAAGGCGCGGCCCAATGTGCAACTTTATATCGCTGAGGATGGGATCGAAGCTATCGATTATTTCCAGAACCAGGGTCGCTTCGCCAACGCCCAGCGTTTCCCGAGGCCGGACTACATGTTCCTTGATCTCAAGATGCCCGCTCTTAACGGATTCGATGTTCTCCGTTGGATGAAAGAACGTTCTTTGGTCACCTCTGTCAACGTCATCGTCCTCAGCGGCTCTTCCGAACCCCAGGACATCGCCCTGGCTCATGAACTCGGCGCTCGCGATTACATCGTCAAACCGATTACGGTCGAACTGTTCAACAAATTCCTGCCCGCTTGATCGTCACCCTCGGCCGTTTGTGACCCGCCGCACCTCGCCCAGCACCTCTTCTGCGTCGAAGGGCTTGTTTACAAATCCTGCCGCGCCCGCGCCCAATGCCTCGTCCCGGGTGATCTTCTGGATGTCGGCCGTCGCCATGACTACTGCGGCCTCAGGGTCCATTTGCCGCAGCTTTTGCAGCACTTCAAAACCGCCCATCTCCCCCATCACAATATCCAGCAACACCACATCCGGCTTCGTGATCTGATACTTTTCCATCGCCTCGTTGCCCCCGTTTGCCTCTTCCACCCGGAATCCTCCTTCTTCGAGCATCCGTCGCAGCATCCGCCGCGCGAATCCCGAATCATCCACCACCAATACCGTCTTTGCGCTCATCAATCCTGATCAAGACTTTCGGCCTCATGCTGCAAGTTTCTCGCGGTTAAAACAACTGTTTTGATGACCTTACCGGCGCAGCAAAGCGGAAGTGCAAATAGCACATTTCTGCCCTGCGGCGCCCCACCAGCCAGTACTTCCGTAGTTTTCCGTTGACGTCCGCTGTCCAAGGCTTAGCGTGTTACCGAGTCGGAGATGACTAGCCGTATCCTTATCGTAGACGATTCAGCTTTCGCCCGTCGAAAGCTCCGCCAGGCTTTGGAAAGCGCTGGTTACTACATTGAAGAGGCGGCCTCCGGCCCGCAAGCCCTCGAAAAATACTCGCTCCACAAGCCGGACGTTGTCCTTCTGGACCTCGTGATGGAAGGAATGGACGGCCTTCAGGTCCTCGCGCAGCTACGCGCCATGGATCCGAACGCAAACGTCATTGTCGCCACCGCCGATGTCCAGTCCGCGACCCGCGAGGAAGCCTTTAAGTCGGGCGCCGCCGGGATATTGAACAAGCCCTTCAACCCCGAGGAAGTCCTGGCCGCCGTCCAGCGTGTCGCGGAGCGCGCGTCCTCGTGAGTCTGCTGCTCAAACAACTGGATACCCTCAGGGAGCTTATCAATATCGGCTATGGGCGTGCCGCGGGGGCCCTTTGCGATCTCGTCGGCGAGCGTGTTACCCTGGATGTTCCCAACATTGAAATTGCCTTCCTGAATGAGCTTACCCCCGCGCTCGCGCGCATCTTTAAGAACGAGGTTTGGAGTGTGCACCAGGTTTTTTCCGGCAGCCTTAAAGGCCACGCCCTCCTCATGGTGGATGCGCAGGCCGCCGAAGGCCTCACCCAGGCCGTGTTGATGAAAGATAAAATTCCACCCGGCCAAAAAATGGTCTTGATGCAGGAAGCGCTCAGTGAAATTGGCAATATTGTGCTTCAGGGCGCCATGGGCATCTGCGGCGAAGTTCTCAAAGTCCAGTTGAAGTTTTCCGTGCCCGGCCTGCGTGTCGAAAACATTCACACCATGCTCAAGTCGGCCAGTGTGGACGACGACGCCGTGCAATATGCCCTTTTGATCCGCACCCGCTTTTCCATCCAGGCCAAAAAAGTCACCGGCTATCTCGTCGTCATCCTCGGTGTCACTTCCTTCAACCGCCTCATGGACGCCCTCGATGAATGGGAAAAACGTTAGGCCGTACTTGACATCAAGGTGGCCGGAGTCAAGTCGAACTGAGCTTTCCAGAATCGCGCACGAGCCAGTGCCACTTTAGTTGGTCCGCCAGCTCGACCAACTGTGATGGTGCGGGAGGTTTTACAATATACGCGTCAGCCTTAAGCCCCGCAGCGCGTTCGAGGTCGGCCGGTTCATCCGAAGAGGTAACCACCACCACCGGCAGGGCTTTTAGCTGGGCTTGCCCTCGAATCCAGCTCAGCACTTCGAAGCCGCTGGTGATCGGAAGCTTCAGGTCCAGCAGAATTAGCGCCGGAAGCGGGTGCGCCGCGCGGTCCTCGAATACGCCCTGGCCTGACAGATAGTGGATCGCCGCGCGACCGTCTTCTGCAACCCGGACCGGATTGTTGATGCCGGCCTGGGTTAACGCCCGCGTCATCAAAAACACATCGTCTTCGTTGTCCTCAACCAGCAATATAGTGGCGGCCGTGCCCATTTACGCTTTTCGCAGCTCCAGCCAGAAGCAACTGCCGCGCTCGGGCTCCGATTCAAACCCCACCGTGCCACCCATCCGCTCCACGGCCTTTTTCACCACCGCCAGACCGATGCCCGTGCCGGGAAATGCGCTCTCGGAGTGAACACGACCGAACAGTTGAAAGATTCGCTGCCGATGTTCCGGGGCAATGCCGATACCATTGTCCTGGAACTTGAGCCGAACTTTGTTGTCGGCCGCTTCAGCCCACACGTGCACGGCCGGTCGAACCCCGGGCGCAACGAACTTGATCGCATTCCCAAGAATGTTGGAGATGCACTGGGTCAAATAGCCTTCATGCGCGATCACGGATGGTAAGGGTTGATCCACGGTGATCGCGGCCTTTTCGGTGAATTCCGGGTAACCGCGGAGCACATCGTCAAACAGCGTCGCCACCGTCACGGGCTGTAGCCGGATTTCACCTTTCGCAACCTTCGTGTACGCGAGGACCTCCCGAACCAATAGATCCAGTCGGGCTGATGCCCGGTGAATACGGCCAAGAAACTGTTTGCCGCGCTCACTCAACCCGTCCTTTTCCTCCTCCAGCAGCGCATCGGCATAACCTTGCATCGCGCGGAGCGGCGCTCGCAAATCATGCGATACGCTATAGGAAAACGCCTCCAGTTCAGCGATGGTCTCCTGTAGCCTGGCGGTGCGTTCGTTGACCCTGACCTCTAATTCTTCTTTCGCCTTCTCCAGATCGCGCAGCACCGCGCGTAATTGATATTGCCGGCGGCGATGCCGCAGGGCCGTGTCGACCACGCTCTTGAGAGTCACCATCCGAACGGGTCGCTCCACCAGGGTTACGTTGATGGGTAGATCGTTCGGCAGTGAAATGCGGGTGGACCCTTGCCGGGTCAGCACGATTAAAGGAAAACCGGACCACGCGGGCTCGGATGCCAGAGTCCCTTTCAGGCATCCCGAGCGGTCCGTCATGATCGCTTCCTCAGGGAGGAGAGCCGCCCCGGCGCCGCCGCTAATCTCGCGGCAGAGGTGTTCAAGGTCAGCGCAAGGGACGCAGGAGATACCGGACGCGCCAAGGCTGGCAATGGTGCGTTCCGTGTCTTTTCTCGTCGGCATCAATACCAGCAGACGCTCGCTGAACTCACGGCTTGCTGTCACGGCTCTTCACAGTCTTCGGTTGCGCAGCTTTTGGGAGCATTTTCATG
>DATENK010000013.1:0-4559 GCA_035275085.1 Verrucomicrobiia bacterium
TCGATCAAGGGAAGGGTGTCGGCGCGCGCCGCGACGATGAGGAGGTTGGCGGTATCGTCGGCCTGTACGATGAGGGCGGCGCGGCTTTTGGGCTGAGCTGTAAGCGGCGGTTTTTCAGGCTCGATCACGGCGCGTAAACGGGTGATCTGCGTGTTCAGGCCTTCGGTGCCGGGCACGGGCGGCCCTTCGGCGAAAACAGATTGAAGCAAGGGCGCAATACGAGTTGCTGAGGCATGCTTCATCCGAAAAATTTTGACCTCGGTGTCACCGAGGGGAACGGCATCCATCATCGTGACCACGGAGGACAGCGCTTTGAGATTGTCTGCAGTCGACGAGAGGATCAGACGATTGCCGCCACCCTGGCCTCCTTGAAGCGGATCAGCCATTACGCGGATGGGTTTCGACAAATCCAGCAGGATGGCATTGCCCTTGTCATCCATCACACGCAAACGGCGCACTTGCTCCTGAAGTTGCCGGGCTTCCGCAGTCGCCTGGCTGGGCGGTGCTGGACGCAGCATATTCTGCAAAATCGCGGCGAGCTGTGGCGCGTTGGCCTGCTTGAGCGTCATCACCAGGACTTCGGCTTCGGCGTAGGGCGACGGCGTATCGAATGAGCGGATGATTTTTTCGAGCTGGTCCAACGTGCCGCTTTGCGCGATGACCAACAGCGAATCCGAACGCTGGTCTGGCGTCACGGAGAGCGGATCGCCCGGGCGTAACAGCCGCAATTGCGTGACCATTTGGCTCACCAACGGCACGACATCTTCCGGAGGCGCGTTCGTGAGCGGGATCAATCGATAGCTCAGCTCTGGGGTCGCGCCGGGGCTATCGAGTTGCTTGACGAGCGATTCGAGCAGCGTGAACTCGGTTGGCTTGGCGCGGACGATAATGCTCCGGGTGCGCGGCTCGGCGACCACAGTCATCTTCGGCTCGCGAGCAGCGGCTTGCTGGCCCTGGGGTGGCGGCGGTTGTTGCGGCGGGGGTTGGCCCTGCTGCTGGCCCAGCGCCACCTGAGGCTGCTCCGTACGAAAGAGCTGGTTCAAAGTGCGCGCCACGACAATCGGATCGGCCTCTTTCAGTTTAAAGATGTGCAATTCCGCATCTCCAGTAATCCCAGTGTAGGAAAGCTCGGAAATAATCCGATCGATCGCATCCAATTCCTGCGTCGGGCCGGAAAGCAAAATTGCATTGGCGTCCTTATCTACCGCCACCACCACTTCGTTCGTCAGGTTGGTGGTGCCGGCGGCTGGCAACTTTTCGGCGATGCGCAGTTGGCCAGTGGACATCTGGGGGTAAATGCTCTTCAGCATGCGCGCCATCTGTTCGGCCGGAACGCGATCAAGGGGACGCAAACGGACTTGGAGACTTGTATCTTTGGTGGAGCTGTCGAGCTGGGCGACAAGACCCTGGACTTGGGCGATGTCAGCGCGCTTACCGATGACAGTGATCGAGTTGGAGAATATGTCCGCGTCAATAACGGGTTTGTCGGATGCGGCGCGGCCTTCAAAAACGGCGTTCAGCTTCGTGGAGATATCCCATGCCTTCGCGTTCTTGAGCCAAATAAAATGCACGTCGCGATCCGAACGCTCAGGCGCCTGGTCGAGCGTGGGCAACAATTGCTCGATCAGCTTGAAATGCGCAGAGGTAGCTGAAACGAGCAGTGCATTTGCGCGGTCATCAATCGCGACCGTGGCGGGAGGAATAGGACGCCCATTCGGTTGCGCTAATTGGGCCTTAGTGGTGATGCTTTGGAGCAATTGATTCAGGATCGGAACGAGTTCCTTCGCCTCCGCGCTTTTGAGCTTATAGATGCGCACTTCAATATCCCCACCGGTGCTTTCGGTATCCAACTCCTGAACGATCTTCATGACTTCCTGCACTTGCTCGCCAGGACCATTTAGCAGCAATGCGTTGGCACCCGTCACCGGCGTGACGACGACTTTCTGCAACTTGCTTTGTGTCCCGCGAGAGGAGATCGTGCGGCTGACGGCTTGCGCGAGGGCGTCAGGATCGGCTTTTTTCAGATGCACGGTCTGGATCACCGCCTGACCTTCGGCCTCGGGTTTGTCGAGGACTTGAATAAGCTGGTTGACGCGGGCCAGCGTTGGCGCGTTGGCGTCCACAAGCAAAGTGCGATCGTCGGGCGAGGCGGAAACGATGAGTTTTTGTGCGACATCCACGCTCGCAACCTGCTGGGTAAATAATTGCGAAATCATGCGGGCGAGCGGCTGGGCCGCAATGTGCTTGAGGGCCACCACCTGAATCTCGCGGACCGAACCTTCACCGCCCTCCTGCAATTGCTTCGCAAGGTCCTCGATGACTTTCATGTGCGACTCGTTCGCGGCGAGGATCAAGCGGTTGCTTAGATCGTCACCCATCACAAGCGCATCCGCGGTGCCGCCCTGACCTTTGCCCTTCATCTGGTCCAGATAAAGCTGACGCAAGCGCAAGGCGAGATCGGTCGCCAGACCGGATTTCACCGGAATGATCCGCATTTGACGCTGCTCTTTCGTGGCGAGGCCATCGAACTGCTCAATGATGCTCGCGGCCGCCTGCAAATCCTTCGGGTCGCCGGAGACGACGACCATGCTGGTTTTGTCGTCCGAGCCAACGGTGACGCGCGGAACGCTGCGGCCGTAAGGATCCAGCTTTGAGAGCGAACTCGAAATGACCGACGCGATTTGGGTCGCTTCGCCCGATTTCAACTTGAATACGCGCGTACCAGCGGTCTGCACGTTGGCTTTGTCGAGCCTGGTGATGATTTGTTCGATCGCATTCAGGTCGTTCGTCACAGCGGTGACGATGATGCGGTTCGCCGCCACATCCGACAGAATCAGTGCAGGAGTCAGGCTGACCTTGCCTTTATTCTGCTCCTGATATAGCGAACGAACAGTGCCGGCAAGTTCGCTGGCCGTCGCGGCAGTTAAATCATAAATCCGCGTCTCGACCGGATCAGCACTAGCTTGGGCTGACTGCAATTGGGTCAGTATTTGCTCGATTGAATTTAACTGGGCATCGCTGCCTGCGAGCACGAACTGGTTGCTGGAGCTGTCTTCCATGATCAGTGGGTCCGTGCCCCCGAGCTCCGGCTGCGCTTTGGCCTGGTCCTGGTAAAGCTGCCGCAGCTTGGAGGTGAGATCGCTCACACGGCCATTCTTTACTGCGAGCACCTTCATCCTTCGTTCGGGCTGCGCGCCCAGGGACGTGTCGAGTTGCTCGATGATCACCGCCGCGCCCTGGAGTTCTTTCGGATCGCCAGTGGCGATGATGGTGCGAGATTTTGCATCGACCACCACACTGACGCGCTTTTGCGCCCGCCCATACGCATCGTAGCGCACTAGCGCCGTGGATAAGATTTCGGAAACTTTATCCGGCTCGGCGGATTTCAACTTGAACACGCGGGTCGAAGCGCTTTGGGCGCTGACTTTGTCGAGCTTCTGGATAATGGCATCGATGACATTCAGTTCATTGGTATCGCCGGAAACAACCAGCCGATTCGCTGAACCATCAGGCAGGATCAATGTATCTGCCGTGGCTGCGCCGAGGCGGCTTTTGGATTGCTCGGTGTACAATGTGCGGACGGTCGTCGCTAATTCGACAGCGTTCGCAGTGGTCAAATCGAAGACCCGTGTGTCGCGCACGTCGCTGCGCGGTTTGCCCGCATTTAATTGTTTCAGAATAGCTTCGATCTTCGTGAGATGTTCCGGTTTGCCGCTAACGATCAGGCGACCGCCGAGCGCATCGGGGACGAATTGGGCATCGGCAGGATCTGACTGCCCCTTCCATTGTTCCTGGTATAATTGCTGAACGAGTGGCAGCAACCGTTGTACTTCGGTCGCGGCGCCAATTTCAAAAGCGCGCATCTCGCGGCCAGCCCTTTGCTGACCCTGAACCGTATCAACGATTTGCCGGACCGCCGTCGCCTGATCCTTCGTGCCATAGACCATGATGCGCGTGCCGGTGCTGTCCTGGTAAATGCTGGCGGGCTTGGTCGATTTGCCTTGCGTTTGCTCGCTGTAAATGCGGTTGACCGTCGGTAGGATTTCGCTGGCTGAAGCATTCTTGATTTCGATCGTCTGCAATTCGCGAACGCCTTGCTCTGGCTTGGTATCGAGCATCGTGATCACGTTTTCGATCTGCTCCAGCAGGCTATCTGGCGCCAGCACAAGCAGGCGTTTGCCGGTAGGATCAGGCGTAATTGTCACCAGGGACGGCACATTGCGGCCTGTGCTTTGGGCTGAGAACACCTTCAAAGCCAGCGCCGCCAATGCGTCCGGATCATCCGTATTTACAGCGACCACCTTCAGCGTGCGGCCTTTTTCGCCTTCGTGGTCAAGGCGCTCGATAATTTTTTCCGCGTCCTGCAGGTCTACGCGCGATCCGGAAACGATGATGCTGTTGGACTCGCGGTCGGCGGAAACGGTCACGCGTCGAATTGGCATGTTGCGGGCGTCAAAACGAAGCATCGCGTTCGAGACGATTGGCGCAAGCGTGCCCGCGTCCGCCAGCATGACCTTGAACACGCGCGCGCCACCGGCGGTCTCGGGCACCTGGTCGAG
>DATENK010000014.1:0-2395 GCA_035275085.1 Verrucomicrobiia bacterium
TGCATCGTCAGCATATTTTGTTTGGCCGGTGTGAGGGAGCCTGTATTGCGCGCCCCCCACGGAGCGGATAAGACACGCGATAGCACCCAGACGTGCGGCTGCACTTGGACCATCACCGCGGTAGACAACGGCCTGGCTATACGCATCGCCGCCCCGACCTTGCGCGGCCATCTGTTTATCGAAGGGATAATTGAATAGTACGATTTTGCCCTCGACTTTTTCGCGGCCGAGCGATTTCAGTTCTTCAAAATTACGTGCCACCACGACTTCGGCTGCCAGACCTTCTGCCGGGGTAGCGACGCTCGGACCAAGGGCACAGAGCGCAATCTTTTGGGTGGTGTTTTCAGCCTGGCCGGGAAATTGAACAAGGGCTGCAGTCTCATCGCCCCGGACCCAATGTGGCACCATCACTTTTTCCAAGTGCACGTCGCATCCAATTTTTTTCAATTCGTCGGCCACATATTCGATCGCTTTCTGGGCTTGGGCCGATCCGCTCAATCGTGGCCCAATGTTATTGGCCAGATGCGCCACTTGTTTGAAGGCGTAATCGCTGTTCAAGGCTGCTTGTTGCAGGCGTTTCAGATCGGTTAGAGTTTGGTCTGAGAAGACGATCGGAGTGGGCGACAAAGTCGCTGTGGGAGTGGACGTCGGCGGCGGAGATTGAGCACTAGCGATCCACGGAGAGAACATTGAGGAAGTGAACGCGATCAGAGGGCCAGCGATGCGAAATAAGGACATTCGAAGAACCAAGATTGCTGAGTTTCTGCCTAACGGCCCCGCTCTCGGTTGCCCACCACGAAGATGACGGCGTCATCCGGAACGCTCATGTCGTTGAACATTTTTTCGTTTTGATGAGCACGCAAACGAAGGCCGGCGGATTGAAAGCAGAGTTGAATGTGCACAGCGTGCGGAGGCGCATACGATGTATCCCTCGCGCACAGGTAGATCCCTTCAGTGGCAAGCTTTAACCAGCGGCTTCGAGAGGTCGACACTTGAAATCCGGTCTCGGACAAGAGCTTTCCGATTTCCTCCGCGTATTTCTGGGCGTCCGGCTCGATACTAATATAGGTCATCACCACTTTTCCGCGCGGACCTTTGGGCAATGACTGACGCAGAGCAATGATTTGTTCATCGGTGAGATGGCGCGGTCCAGTAAATCGTTCCAGTTGGGAGGCGATTTCGGCTGTTTCCGCCTTGGTGTGTTGGAGTTCGGCTTCCGAAGTTTTTAGCCGTTGCTCGGCCCTGGCTTTCTCCTGCCGTTGCAGCGCGGTAACCCGGTAATAAAGCCATTGATTGACGATCGCGACGCAGGCGAAAACGAGCCCGCATAGGGCCAGCATCCATTTCGTGATGGCTAGGGCGCGGTTGAGCTGGTCGACGGTGTACGCTTCGAAGAGTGGCATGCGTGGAGAGTTATCGTGCAGGCGTGGTAGCCGATTGCAAGATCGACAATATAGCCGCCAAAGCCTGATTGGGGCGCGAGTCGGCGGACGGAGTGAATTTTTGGGCCATAAACTCGACAAATAGTGGCACAGCCTTCGAGGGTGTGAAATTGTGAAGTCCCCTTTGTTGGGGCTTGTTCGACGATGAAAACGATTTGGCGCGTTTTTGCTTACTTGAAGCGGTACCCGTGGCTGGCGGCGGGAACGCTGACTTGTGCCATCGTCGGCACGCTCATGCTGATCGTCTTTCCAGCGGTAACGAAACGCGTGGTGGACGAGGTAATCATTCAGCGGCACGAGGACCGACTCATGCCGCTGGTGTTTTACGCCGTTGCTGCATTTGTGCTCCAACATGGGCTCAATGCGTTGCGGATCCTTCTCAACAATACCTTCGAGCAAAAGGTGATCTTCGATCTGCGAAGTGATCTTTACTCGCACATTCAAATGCTGCCTTTGCGTTGGTTCGACAATCGGGCCACCGGCGACCTGATGACGCGCGTGCTCGAGGATGTGAACTCGGTGGAACGCGTTCTGATTGACGGAGTAGAGCAGGGAACGGTGGCGGTTTTGCAGGTCGTGGTCGTGCTCGGGGTCATGGTCTCCGTCAGTGCCACCTTGACGTTGCTGGCTCTGGCGCCGCTGCCAGTTCTTGTCGGCGGAGCGCTCTGGTACACGCTTACCGCGCATCGGCGTTATCGGCTACAGCGCCAGGCGGCTTCAGCGATGAATTCGCTGTTGCACGATAATCTTTCGGGTATCCGCCAAATCAAAAGTTTTGTTCGGGAAAAGGAGGAGCACGTCCGATTCAACGGCGTCAGCGACAAACTCCGCCACGCGACGCTGGTGGTAATGAGAATCTGGGCAATCTATAACCCTTCCATGTACTTGGCTGGATCGTTAGGCGTGGTGTTAACCGTGGCAGTCGGCACGAAGATGATATTGGGGGAGATCGG
>DATENK010000015.1:0-14740 GCA_035275085.1 Verrucomicrobiia bacterium
GCATAGGGCCAGTATAAGCCACGGTCACGACATGATCCCTTGAAGGCTTGGAGTTGCTTATACTGCTCGGGGTCGACCGAATCGAGGACCACTGGTGCAGACGAAAAGTAAAGCATGGCAGGCTTGCCTGCCTTGAGATGCTCCTCAATCTCCTCGACGGTGCCGCTTGCATATTCGCCCGTGGAAGTGCCAATGCGAGTCCAAAAAACACCGACAAGCAAATCGCAATCCTTCAGGACTTGCTTGTTAATGACGGCCTGCGGTCGCTCACCCATAGTGGGCGAGGCGTGCGTCTCCCAGCCAACCGGCAATAAGACGACTTTGCGGCTGGAGGAGTGAATGGCGTTCCACTCCGCTAAAATGTCACGGATCAAATCACGTTCCACCCTCACATCGCTCGGGGAAGCGATCATTACGCGAAACACTACGGCGTCGTATGGCATGGGCTATGGCCTGAAAGTCATCCTGCGCATGTTAATCGGCGAGCCGTGACAAGGGAATAAAAAACCCCGCGTCGGTCGAACCCGGGGCTTGTGCTGGTGCGTGGACGCCTACCGATACGTGCGCAGTTTCCAACTCATCGCCAGAGCAGCTTCGAGCGCAGCAGGCGATACGGCTCGCTATCGCGCACGGGGAGCAATCCCCGGCGGGACCGATCGTCGCCCTCGCGCCGGGACATGTGCATGTCGGCGTAGGCGCAACCGAAGGGCGCGACCGGATGGATGCGGCAACGGTCATCACAAACCGACTTTCTGAGGGCGTGCCTTTACCGGAGGGCGGGCGACGGCGCGAACGTTTATAAACGGAATTCAGAGCTTGACCATCCACCTCCGCATATCACCATCAGGAGCGATGAAGAATATCTACAAGGTGAGCATCCGCGACCGTGAAGATGAATACATCACCGCCGAGCGATATCGGCTTGAGGGCAACGCCTACGTGTTCGAGTCGGGCGACGACACCGATGTGACACAGTTTCTTGCCTCCGAGGTCATTGGTATCCGGGTAATGCCACCAGACACGTTCGAGACGCGAGGGGGCGGAAGCTATTGATCGAACCGCGGAGATTCCCGGTTTGCGATTGACCGATACGTCAGGGATTTTACCATGGCAGACATGAGTGAAGGCGGCGCATTGATCAACGTGGGCGAACTATCGAAACCGGCCACCACCCTGATCGAGAAAATTTCCAATGCAGTCGGCGGATTATGTAAACCATGGCAAATCCGGCGTGTTGCCGACGCGGAAGCGGACGCGCAAAAGATTCAAGCCGCCGCAAAGATCGAGGTCACTGATCTCCAGCGCCGCGCTATGATGCGGTTCATTCAAGAGGAAGCCGCGCATCAGGCAAACATGGAGAACATCACGCGATTAGCGCTGCCGGATGTCTTGAACGACGCGAAGCCGGAACAGGTTCAGAACGATTGGATCACAAACTTTTTTGACAAGTGTCGATTGATTTCTGACGAGGAAATGCAGCGTATTTGGGCGCGAGTCCTAGTTGGCGAAGCAAATAACCCCGGCAATTATTCTAAACGCACCGTGAACCTCCTTTCCTCGCTCGATAAATCGGATGCCGAACTTTTCCGCGATGTGTGCTCTTATGGCTGGTTCTTCGGTCGCCCCGACGGAGTCGTTCCCCTCATTTATGATGTGCGCGCGGACATCTATGTTGCAGGAGGCTTAACATTCACACGTCTTGCCCATCTGGACGATGTCGGATTAATACGCCACGAAAGCGTGGCTGGGTTTGCTCGCAAAGAGATCGCCGCGGAAGGGACCGTATTTTATTTCGGAATGCCTGTGCATCTTGTTTTTCCTCAACCTGCCGGTAACAAATTGCCGCTCGGTAATGTGATGCTCTCCAAAGCCGGGCAGGAATTGGCTCGGATTTGTAGCCCCGCCGCCCGGCCCGGCTTTATGGATTATGTGGTTGAGCGGTGGAGGAAACAGGGCTTAAAAGTGACAATCCAGACAGGCGATGCGAAACGCGTATCTTAAGGGACCACGCGGACCCGCCGAACAACACGCGATCAAACGAGGGTCAGTGGGGTCAGAGCTCTGCCTTCTGCGTTTCAGTTATTTTATAATCCTGTTTCAAATCCTTTGCGTCATTGGCATCTTTTGAAGAATCGGCTCAGAACTCTGCATTCTTCATTTGGTGAACGCGGTTAACCGTCAACTCCTTTTACCTCCCAAATTTCCCTTCTTTTCCTCTTTTTTCCCACTATACCGAAAAAATATGCGTCATTCGCTTTGACAACGTTATTGTGAACGGTTACGCTCACTTCGATGAGCTGGCTCATCCAGGAATGGGGCATGACGGCGTGCGACGGCAAGGGGCAGGTGCTCAGTCTCGCTCCAAAACCGTAATTTTCCGTAATTTTAAAAAATGTTAAAATCGCAATCCGTTGACCCACAGGCACTTGGAACAACCTGTTTCCAGAAATTACGGTTTTTCCTGCACCGGGGATTCCGCGACGGTCGCGAGCGCACGTGAACTGTAACAAGAAAATCTCTAATGCTGCACAAACCGCACAGAACTGCACATTCCAAACCGAATGCTGGTGCTTGGAGATTCTCTGGCGCTTGGGGATTGGTTATTGGTGCTTTCGGCATTGGCGACCCTAACGGGATTCGAACCCGTGTTCCCGCCGTGAAAGGGCGGTGTCCTGGGCCTCTAGACGATAGGGTCGTCCGAAAAGGCTCGCCCAATATATTCGGGAACGCGGCCTTGTCACGCGGTTTTTCCCCTTCACGCTTGCTTTTGCCATTCAACTCGCTTGAATCAAGCGCGATGAGCAAATGGCTGGCGTTCGATGACACGCTCGAACTCCCCCTCAATTTCGTTCAAAGCAAAACGTTCCCGGACGAGCTCCTTGCTTTTCGCGATTTCGGCAAGCCTACGCAAGTTATCCAGACTCACGCCCGCACAATCGATGGTCTCCCGATCACCGCGCCAACCTACGTCAACGAATTCTGGACTGCCAAACAACGCGCCGCCCATTCGCTCCACGAAGTCTCTTATCGCGCGTGTTTCAAACCCGCGCTCCCCCGATTCTTCATCGAGCGCCTCACCGTCTCCGGCGAGATCGTCTACGACCCTTTCATGGGCCGGGGCACAACGCTCATCGAAGCAGCGTTGATAGGTCGCATCCCCGCGGGGTGCGACGTCAACCCGCTCAGCGCAGTCCTCGTCCGCCCGCGCCTGAATCCCCCGGCGCTCAAGGATATTGAAAAGCGTCTGAAGACAATCAACTTTTCCAGCGCGACCGAGATCCCTAAAGACCTGCTCGTCTTTTATCATCCCGAAACGTTGCGCCAGATCGTTTCACTCAAAAACTATCTTCTGCGCCAACCTGCGCTCGACCCGATCGATGACTGGATCCGTCTGGTCGCTTTGAATCGCCTCACCGGACATTCGGCCGGCTTCTTTTCCGTCTACACTTTGCCGCCCAACCAGGCTGTCTCCCTGAAGTCGCAACGCAAAATCAACGAACGCCGCAAACAGGTTCCGCCCCGCCGGGATGTCCCGAAACTGATCCTGAAAAAATCCAAACAACTCCTTCAGGATTGCCTCCCCGGTGATCGCGCCGCGCTCGCGCGCATCGCTCGTCGCGCTATGCTTTTGACTCGCACCAGCGATCACACTCCCGAACTTCGCTCCAATTCCGTCGCGCTCGTCGTTACCTCGCCCCCATTTCTCGACGTGGTCGATTATGCCTCCGACAATTGGCTCCGCTGCTGGTTCCTCGGCATCGATGCGAAAAATGTTCAGCTCACGATCCCCCGCAAACTTGACGCCTGGCAGCAAGCCATGACCGCCGTCTTCCGCGAACTCCATCGCGTGCTCAAACCGGGCGGTCACGTCGCGTTCGAAGTCGGCGAAGTTGGCGCAGGCGGCGCCATCAAACTCGAACAAGCCGTCCTGCCCTGCGGCATCGCTGCCAGCCTTCAGCCGCTCCTCATCCTCATCAACGACCAAAAATTTACCAAAACCGCCAACTGCTGGGGCGTCGACAACAACTCCAAAGGCACTAACACCAATCGCGTTGTGCTGTTCCAGAAGAAATGAGCTGCTTTATCTGCTGCGATGGACAAAAAACATCAGAAAAATCGCCACAAGCACGCCAAGCACGATCACCAGCGCCAGGCAACCGCCGCAACCTCTCCGCCGAGCCGGCGCCTTGAACTTTTCGGGAGACGAACCGCGCCATTCCGCTTCCAGCTTTTCGACCGCGTCTTTTGCGTCCGACAACGAAGAGCCGGTGTCCTGGCGGTAGATTCTAATCGCCTCGATCTTGTTCCCGTCAAAGATCGCCGCCTGAACCTGCGCCAGCGCGTTGGAGGATATCGGCCGTTCCATCGCCGATTACGTCTCAAGCTCGGACACACGCACCCGTTTGCGGTCGCGGCAGAGTTCCACGTGCTTGCGGATTTGGTCGCGCAAACCTTTGCCATCGGGAATGGCTTTCAAGTAAATGGTCGCGTTTTGGTCGTCCATCGTGTTCAAGACGATGTCAGCCAGCCCGAACAACCGCATCGTGAATGGCTCGTAAATGTGATAGTCCTTCACGCGGTAGAGTTCCAGGTCTTCGGTCCGGCGCGAGAAAATACCCTGTGTCAGATGGAGCCGTTCCGTAGTCAGATGGTACCTCGTAGTGCGCGTCCGCAGCCATTTCCAAAAGCCGATGAACAGCGGAATGGCAGCCGCGCCCCCAATGGCATATGCGCCGGTGCCAACCTGTTGATGAAAAAGAACCGCCGCACCGATGAGCGCCCCAGCAATCACCGCGCACAGGACAAAGATCGGCAGGTTAACGATTTGCGAAGGCGTCCCGTCCCACAATGTTCGTTCCTCATCCATAACGCTGCTTCTAACATCCCACGTCCCGCTTGTCACCGCAATCCTTTGCCGCCACTTAACAGAGCCGCGCCGTCAGCAAGCGTCCTTTGCGAAACGCGCCTGTTGACATAGCCGAAACCTCTGGAAAGTTTCGCCAAAAAGAGGCCATGAGAATCCCAAGACAATTTCAAGGACGAGGGCTGACCCCGATCTTCCAGAAGGGCAGTAGTCCCCCAGCGGTCGAACCCCTCAGCCCGCCGGTCGTCAGCGACGAGCAGTTGCTGGATGGGTATTCGAAGACAATCTCCAACGTCGTCCAGGAGGTCGCGCCTTCCGTGGTGAACATCCGTGTTCAACAGCAGGCCCAACCAGGTCCCGGTGGCAGCGGCAGCGGTTTCGTCATCGCTCCGGACGGCTTTATCCTCACCAATTCGCACGTCGTCCATGGCGCTTCAAAAATCGATGTGACGCTGGCCGACACACGCAGCACCACGGCCACATTGGTCGGCGAAGACCCGGATTCGGATCTCGCCGTGATTCGCATCAATGCCGAAAATCTGAAGCACGTGCGCCTTGGCGATTCGAGCAAGCTGTCGGTCGGCCAAATCGCCATCGCGCTTGGCAGCCCGTTTGGCTTCCAACAAACTGTCACCGCGGGCATCGTCAGCGCCCTCGGTCGCTCGATGCGCTCGCAGTCCGGTCGGCTGATGGACGACATCATCCAGACCGACGCCGCCCTGAATCCCGGGAACTCCGGTGGACCCCTGCTGAATTCCCGCGGCGAAGTCATCGGTGTGAACACCGCCATCATTCTGCCGGCGCAAGGCATCTGCTTCGCCATCGCCAGCAACACCGCGCAATTGATCGCCGGTTGGCTCATCACGGATGGGCGCGTGCGGCGCAGTTGGATTGGTGTCGCGGGCCAAACGGCACCGCTGCATACGCGGGTCGTCCGTTATTATCGGTTGCCGGTCACACGTGGAGTGTTGGTGCTTGGCATTGAACCCGACAGTCCGGCCTCAGACGCAGGCGTCCGGATGGGCGACGTGATTGTCAGTTTCAAAGGGGACCCGATCTCCGGGATGGACGAATTACAGAAACGCCTGATCGCGACGGAAATCGGTATCCCTTCGCCGCTCACGTTCATCCGCCACACGGAGAAAATCGACACCATGATCACTCCGCGCGAACTGATCCACCCCAAGCCCGCTTAAAATCAGGCTTGGCGGATGGGGGCCTTTTGTGCATAAACGGGGCGGCACGAACGACGGAACGACCTAAAGCATGAATATGGCATCTATTCCGTTCCCCGTTTTCACGGGCAAGGACGTCACGTTCATGCTCATCTGTTATTTGCTGGGGAGTTTTACCTCAGGATATTATTGGGTGCGCTGGCGCACCGGGTTGGACATCCGTTTGGTTGGCAGCGGGAATGTCGGTGCAAAAAATGTCGGCCGCGTCCTCGGCCCGACTGGCTTCTGCATCACCCTGCTGATGGATGTCGCCAAAGGCGTGGTTGCTGTGGCTCTCGCCGCCTATAGCGGGTTAGGCGCGGATGCGATTGTCGCCTGCATCCTTGCAGTCGTGGCCGGTCACAATTGGCCGCCGCAATTGCGTTTTCATGGGGGCAAGGGAGTGGCCACTTCGCTCGGTGCCCTCTTGGCGTTTGATCCATTGGCGGTGCTCGTCCTGCTTGTCATTTTTCTTCCGCTTTGGGCATTCGTCCGCAGTTTCACGCTCGCTGGACTGCTGGCGTTCGCAATCACTCCGCTCGTTCTCTTTCTGGCCGGGTTCGAAAATCCCTCGATTGCCGCGTTATCATTTTTAGCAATGCTGATGTTGATCACGCATCGCAAGAACATTCGTGAAGAGTTTGGAAAAGTTTTCCGGACCGCTAAACCATCCACGGATAAGGAAATAGGTCATGAGCCATGAGCCCTCGCTGAGATTTAAGATCGCTTCCGAGCCGTGGGAGCTGGAGGCGATTCACCGCCTGAATTATAAAACATTTGTAGAAGAGATTCCGCAGCACGCGCGCAACCCGGAAGAGCGGTTAGTAGACAAATTCCACCCCGAGAACACCTACGCCATCTGCCTGCAAGGCGATCAGCTCGTCGGCATGGTTGCCGGCCGCGGCCATCGGCCCTTTTCCCTCGACGCAAAACTACCCGACCTCGACAAACATTTGCCCGCCGACCGCAAGCCGTTGGAGGTGCGGTTGCTGTCAGTCGAGAAGAAGTTCCGCAACGGGTTTGTTTTCTCAAGGCTTGTCGGACTCGTCGCGCATCATTTTCGTGAGCAGGGTTACGATCTCGCAATCATCTCCGGGACGATGCGGCAGTTGCGGCTCTACAAACACCTGGGCTTCATCCCCTTCGGCCCCGTCGTTGGCACTGGCGACGCGCAGTTCCAGCCGATGTATCTCACGCTCGAGACGTTTCTGCAGATGGCCAAGCTGCTCTCGCCACCCTCTGCTGAAGTGAATCGTATCCTGGCTTCGTATCTGCCTGGACCGGTCGATGTCCACGAGGAAGTTCGAAAAGCCTTCGAACGCGCCCCGGTCTCGCATCGTTCGGACATTTTCATGGCCGATTTCAAAATGACGCGCCGCCTGCTCTGCGAACTCGCGGGTGCGCATTCGGTCGAGATTCTGCTCGGCTCCGGCAGCCTCGCCAATGACGCCATTGGCGGGCAAATTTCCCTGCTCGGCAAACCGGGACTGGTCCTGAGCAACGGCGAATTCGGCGATCGCCTGATTAATCACGCCACGCGCCTGAACCTCGAGTTCGATGCGATGCAATCTCCCTGGGGCGAGGCATTCGACATTCAAGCGATCAATGAGCATCTCGACGCGCATCCTGACATCGGCTGGATCTGGGCCGCTCATTGCGAAACTTCCACCGGCATTCTGAATGACCTCGGCGCCCTGCGCGGATTATGCACCGCCCGCGGGATCAAGCTGTGCCTGGATTGCATTAGCTCATTAGGAACGGTCCCTGTGAACCTGAGTGGTGTCTATCTCGCGTCGTGTGTCAGCGGTAAGGGTCTCGCGTCCTTTCCCGGGCTCTCGATGGTGTTTTATAATCATGAACTAACGGCATCCGATTCACTGCCGCGCTACCTTGACCTTGGCTTCTATACGACGCAGGAAGGCGTGCCCTTCACACACTCCTCGAACCTCGTGTACGCTTTGCTCACTGCCCTGCAACGCACGTGTTGGAAGGACAAGTTTGCGCAAATAGCCGAAGTCTCCGACTGGCTGCGTGGCCGCGTGCGTGAACTCGGCTTCCAAATCGTGGCGCCGGACGCCTCAGCGTCGCCGGCGGTCGTCAGCATTGTGCTGCCTCCCGACGTGAGTTCGCGGAGCGTCGGCTGGCTGCTGCAACAGGAAGGTTACCTGCTGAGTTACAAGAGCGAATACCTGCTGAAACGCAATTGGATCCAAATCTGTCTCATGGGTGAGTGGTCTCGTGAGAACGTGAAGACCTTGCCGAATGTGCTGTCCGATCTGTGCACCCAGGCGCGGCGGAAGAACCAACTGCAGCCCGTGAGCGCTTGAGCAAGCTCAACTGGAAAAAGGCGCTCCCCTGGGCATTCTACGACTGGGCGAATTCGGCATACGCGACGACGGTGCTTTCGGGATTATATCCCGTGTTCTTCAGCGATTTCTGGAGTCCGCGCGGGACGGCCCCGGAGAAGGTACTCTCCTGGCTTGGGACCGCTAATTCCACCGCCGGTGTCATCGTGGCCTGCCTGGCGCCTATCCTCGGCGCGATCGCCGATCGTGGCGGCGCCCGTAAACGGTTCCTCCTGTTCTTCGCCACGCTGGGCGTGGTGATGACTGCCTCGCTTCATTTGGTTGCGCAGGGCAATTGGCTTGCGGCGCTCATGTTGTATGTGAGCGCGACAATCGGCTTCTCTGGCGCAAACATCTTCTATGATTCGTTGCTCGTCACTGTCGCCGATGAAGACAAGTTCGATGTGGTCTCTGCGCTTGGGTATTCGCTCGGCTACCTTGGCGGCGGGACGCTGTTTCTCTTTAATGTTATTATGGTCACGCATCCCGCAAAGTTCGGGTTTGCAGACGCGTCGGCAGCGGTCCGTTTCGCATTTGTGCTCACCGCGGTCTGGTGGGCCGTCTTTTCGCTGCCTTTGTTTTTGTGGGTCAAAGAACCTGAATTGGGGGAGCAAAAGTTACCAGCGGCGCAAGCCATCGCCGCGGGCCTTCGGCAACTGATTCAAACTTTCCGCCACATCTACAGCTTGAAGATCGTGTTTTTGTTTCTCGTGGCCTATTGGCTCTATATCGATGGAGTCGACACGATCGTTTTGATGGCAACGAGCTATGGAAAATCGCTCGGTTTCGATTCTCAGAAGCTGATTACGGCGTTGCTTATAACTCAATTCGTCGGATTCCCAGCCGCGATTGCGTTCGGGAAGATGGGCGAACGCATCGGCGCGAGACGGGCCATTTTGATCGGCCTTGTCGTTTATATCGGCGTGACCATTTGGGGTTATCGGATGAAAAGCGCTAATGAGTTCTTCGTACTCGCAATTATCATTGGTCTTGTTCAAGGCGGTGTGCAATCACTGAGCCGCTCTTTGTACGCGCGGCTGATTCCGCGAGACAAAGCAGGCGAGTTTTTCGGCTTCTACAATATGCTCGGGAAATTTGCCGCTGTGCTCGGCCCTACATTGATGAGCATCGTTGCGGTCGCCACTGGCAAGCCGCGGCTCTCGATCTTCGCCGTCGCGGCACTCTTTCTAGCCGGAGGGACGCTGCTCTACTTTGTCCGCGAACCTCATCCCGCCGAAGCCTAGGCAAGGATTGGGTGAAGCACTTCGCCGGCGACGTCGGTGAGGCGGAAGTTGCGGCCGTTATGGAAGTAGGTGAGTTTTTCGTGATTGATGCCTAGCAGGTGAAGCATGGTGGCATGGAGATCATGGACGCTGCAGCGGTCTTTTACGGCTTTGTAGCCAATCTCATCGGTCTCGCCATAGCTGGCGCCCGGTTTGATGCCGGCGCCGGCCATCCAGGCCATGAAGCCGTTCGGGTTATGATCGCGGCCGCCATTGCCTTGTGACACGGGCATGCGGCCGAATTCGCCGCCCCAGATCACGAGCGTTGAATCCCACAGGCCGCGGCGTTTGAGGTCGGTGAGCAAGCCATGGATCGGCATGTCGGTGGACGCGCAGTGCTGCGAATGATTGCCTTCGAGATCACCGTGCGCATCCCATTCGCCGTCGGAGTAAACCTGGACGAAACGGACGCCGCGTTCGATAAGGCGGCGGGCCATAAGGCATTTGGTACCGATGTTTTTCGAGACCTCTTTATCGATTCCGTACAACTCGATAGTTTCTTTGCGTTCCTTCGAGAAATCGGCGAGGTCCGTTGCTTCCATTTGCATTCGATATGCCAACTCGAAACTCTGAATCCGCGCCGCCAAGTCGGGTTCGCCTTCGTGATCCGCCAGATGCGCGTTATTCATCTTTTTCAGGAAGTCCAACTGCGCGCGTTGATCTTCGCGACTGACGCCATCCGGCCGAGTAAGGTTGAGGATCGGCGCGCCTTGTGGACGGAAAAGCGTTCCCTGGTAACTCGTCGGCAAAAACCCGGCGCTCCAATTCAGCGGGCCGCCTTTCACACCCTGATTGTTCCCAATGACCACATAGCCGGGCAGGCTGCGGTTTTCGGTGCCAAGGCCATAAGTGACCCAGGCGCCGGCGCTGGGAAAGCCGGGACGGGGAATGCCCGTATTGATCTGGTAGAGCGCAGGGACGTGATCGTTCGATTCGCTGTAGAGCGATTTTATAAATGCGAAACCGTCGACGTGCTTTGCGACGTTTGTATATTTATCGCAGACCCATGCGCCGGACTGACCGTATTGCTTAAAGTTGAAAGGCGACTTCATCAACGGCCCGGGGTTGCCATTGAAGACATCGATCTTGATCTTTTGACCGTCGCGCCTGGTCAATTCGGGTTTGGGATCGAATAAGTCCACTCCGCTGGGCCCACCTTCCATGAAAAGCCAGATGATCGATTTTGCTTTCGGCGAATACTGCGGTGGGCGTGGCGCCATCGGATCGATCGCATCGGCGCGAAGCAAGTCCGCCAGGGCAAGCAATCCGAATCCCGCGCCGGCCTTTTTCAAGAATTCGCGGCGATTCGCGAAGCGCTGGTAACGGCGACAATGATGAAAATCAATCGACATAAACGAATTCGTTCATCGCGAAGATCATCTGACAAAAGTCAGTTAGGGCCAAGTCCGTGGATTTGATGGACGAAGAACGGCGTTGTGCCTGAGCTTCGATGAATGAGGCGCTGGCTTCCAACTCGTTGGGGAGCGGATCGCGGGTGAACGCAAGCTGCCATGCCAAACGCACTTGAGATTTGACGTCGTTGCCGGCCTCTTTTTTCAGGCGGCGGGCGAAATCCTCGGCGCGCAAACGAACGAAGCGATCGTTCAGGAGGGCCAGGCCCTGCGGCGCAACGGTGGTGACATCGCGGCGGCCGCAACTTGTCTGAGCGGTCGGGCCATCAAAAGCCTGCATGAGGGGATACTGAACGACGCGCTTGTGGAACATGTAAACGGAGCGGCGCCATGTGTTGGGAGTGTCCTTGAGGTCTTTCGGATACGGATCGGTCATGTTGCGCGCCTGGATGGCTTCCGAAGCGATGGGCGCTTTGAAGGCGGGACCAAACATCTGCAGATTGAGTTTGCCGCTGACTGCGAGCATTGCGTCGCGCAGAATCTCAGATTCCAGGCGTTGAGGACGGTGGCGCCAGAGAAGGCGGTTGTCGGGATCGATCTTTGCTTTAACGGCGTCGAATTTCGAATCCTGCAGATAAACGGCGCTGGTCATGATCAATTTGTGAAGCGGCTTGAGCTTCCAGCCACCGCGGACGAATTCACTCGTGAGCCATTCCAGCAATTCTGGATGAGTCGGTTTTTCTCCTCGCACGCCGAAATCGTTCACGGTGCGAACCAGCCCTTCACCGAAATGGTGCTGCCAAATACGATTCACGATGACGCGTGCGACAAGGGCACCTGCGCCGTGATTGGTATCGGTCATCCACTCGGCCATGGCGCGCCGTTGTTGGGTGGAGTCGTTGCGCCGCTTTTGGTCGCGAGCGGCCTTCCAATAGTCCTCAGGCGTTTTGTCCCGAAGCAGTACGCTGACGAAACCGAGTTCGAGCTGCTCTTTTTTGGAGTGGAAGTCGCCGCGACTGAAGAGCCAGGTTTCGCGCGGTTCCGGCCCGTAATCGGCAAAGGCCAGAGCCGTCGGGAGGGTCTTTGGTCTTCGCGCTTCAATGTCCTTCACTTCTTTTTGCAGTCTATCCCACTCTGCACGGTCATCCTCCGAAAGGAATGGGCGGCAATCCTTGCGCTCAACCCTCAGTTCTTTGGCGAACTTTTTCGCGAGGTCCTTTGCGGTCTTGCTGTCCGGTTCGTTGATCAGGGCGGCTTTTTCGGCGTCGGTTATTTCCAACGCCTTGATCTTCGCCTGCCTGGCTTCTGATTCGTGGGACTTAACTGCCTTGGCGACGAACTTCTCGAAACGGTTCGACGCCGCGTTGAAGTCTGCGTTCCAATTGGTTTGCGCGGCGCGATATTTCAGTGCTTGCTCCAGCGGCGCGAGCGGGACCAGATCGCGATCGCCGCCATTAAAGGCCTTCAGCATTCGATAGTAATCGCGGGTCGGGATGGCATCGTATTTGTGATCGTGGCAGCGGGCGCAGGCAAGGGTTAGGCCCAACAGCGCCGAACCGGTAGTCGAGACCTGGTCGTCGAGTTCGTTAAATCGATTGAAGATTTTCTCATCCTCCATCGCGACGTTCAGGACGGTGTTTGGACAAGCGACAATGAATCCGGTCGCGGCGATTGCCTGGGAGTTATCGGGTTCAAGTTCGTCACCGGCGAGTTGCCAGCGCACGAACGTGTCGAACGGGAGATTTTCATTCAACGCGCGGATGACGAAGTCCCGATACTGGTGTGCGGCCGGTCGATCCGCATCCGACTCCTGGCCATCGCTATCGGCGTAGCGCGCTACATCCAGCCAATGGCGCCCCCAGCGCTCGCCATAATGGGGCCTCTCCAGCAATTGATCGATTAAAGCCAGTGAGAACTCGGGGAACGCTCCCTCCCGGTCGCGGCTCTGTAGGGCGGAGTTGCCTGGCGGCAACCCGATGAGGTCGTAACTGATTCGACGAGCGAGAACCTGGGGGGAGGCCTCTGGATTGGGGCGAAGGCTTTTGGCTTCCAAAGCTGCGAGGATGAATTGATCGATGGGGGTGCGGACCCAAGCGGTGTCCTTGACCCTGGGCAATGGAGGATTTGTGAGTGGCTGGTAAGCCCAGTGGGCGCGATGAGCGGGAGTGATTTGCAACTCGGCCGCGACACCCGCGTAGGCGAACAGAATGAAGCATAGCAGCCTGCTCATGTTAACAGCCCATTTTAGACGGTGACCGCTGGCGATTCCAGACAGGAAATTCGAGGTCGGATCCCTTCATATCGGTGCGTACTGGTGCGTACAGACGCGTTACCGGTGCGTACGGGTTCATATCGGTTCATATTGATATTGGTATCATTACTCATAAATGGTGCATCGTTTACCGGTTATATCGGCCGTCCAGCTTTTTCGGGCTAGGATTGAATGCTGATGTTTTCTTTTGTCATTCATCGTGACTGACGGAAGACCTTCATGGGAAGGCACACTTCTCGTGTAGGGGATTACGCTGGCAATATGATCAGTATCGAAGCAATTGTCAAATCCAAATGACTGGCGCAAATTGAAGAGCGGTCTTTTGACACAAAGCGTCGACGCGCGGACCAGGCCCTGCTTGCTCCGAAAGGTTATCGATCAATGGATGGTGTCGCGATGCGTAGGATGTCAGCTCTTGCGTCATTGAAAGTCGCGACGACATGGGTGTGTTCATGTTCGAGTCCCTTCATAGCAGCCGCGAGCCACACCAACAGATCGGCTCGATCATCGAAATCGAGTCGCACAAAAGGTCCGCTGCCACCGGCCTTTTCGAGATACATATGACGCTTTTCGAGGCGGAACAGCAGCGCTGCATGGGCGGTTGCAAAGGTGCGGCTTGGAAGATGGACCTGGTGTACCAGGACCAAGTCGAAGCTCTTCGGCCAGATGAGTTTCTGGGTCCGGCAATCTTTGCGTATTACTTCCAAGAGGCTTGCTTTCAGAGTTTCTTCGTTCACTGATTCTGGTAAAACGCGCTCGTGGCGAAGTAACGCGGCGGTAAGACAAACGCGCCGGTCCTGAAGAGCTCCTGGAAATATGCCGTCCGTCACCTCGCGATACCAGGTTGGGTATTGATTCGTGAATGCCTCCGCGGCGGTTGCCACTTCAATGACTTCCAAATCATTCGTAGGGCGGGCGAGTATGCTGAATTTGCCGGCGCGCTCATTGGGTTTGAGATCGATGCGCAAGTGATCGTTCGCAAGCAGAATGACGGTATCGAAGCAAGTGAATTCGTAGGCATGTTCCGTTTTCCAGGGGGGATGCGGCAAAGCAGCGACCAGATGCTGAGCGTTCGAAAAGGTGTAAAAGCCGTTGGTTGATGGCGGGAATTTCGCCAAGTCGAACTCGAACCCTGAGTTGTGATAGCGGTCAACGAGTTGCGTGAACATTGCAATCGACTCCTGGTTGCATCCGATTTTCCGGAGGGCCTGTGTGGTATCTGACAGAGCAGCGTCGCGGAGAAACGATATGCGAATCGGGACGGCCAGGAGGAGATGGTTGGGCCAGAGGCCCAGCAGGAACGCGAGGAAGCAAATTTTAAAAACCGGAGCGATCATAGTTAACGCATTGACTCTACAGTGGACGATGCTGAAAGCGCCAGAGGCAGGTTGCCAACCTGCGATACGGCAG
>DATENK010000016.1:0-12314 GCA_035275085.1 Verrucomicrobiia bacterium
CAGATCAAATCAGCTTTTTGCTGCGATACGCACCGCTGGAGATAAGGCGTCCGTTGAGCTGCGGGCTGCGTATGCCGAGGTTATCAAAAATATCCCTGCCCGGACGCGAGCGAACAAACTTACGATTCTCGCCGAGCGCCAAACCGACAAACGGCAGACGCACGTTCACGTTCGTGGAGATTTTCTCAGGCCGGGAGATCGCGTTAAATCGGGCACACCGAAGGTGTTGCCTTCGCTGAAAGCACGCGGCGAGCCGGACCGATTAGATTTGGCGAACTGGATCGTGCGCCCTGAAAACCCGCTTACTTCGAGGGTAATGGTAAATCAGATTTGGTCACATCTGTTTGGTCGTGGACTCGTGAGCACCCTCGATGATTTCGGCACACATGGAGCGAAACCATCTCATCCTGAACTTCTCGACTGGCTGGCGGTTGAACTCCAAAAACGTGGCTGGAGCCGTAAGGAACTCATTCGGCTCATTGTCACGTCCGCCACTTACCGGCAATCCTCTCATTACCGACAGGAGGTAACCGACATCGATCCTGAAAATGTTTTGCTCGCCCGGCAAAGTAGATTCCGCTTGCCTGCCGAAGACATTAGAGACTCTCAACTGGCAGCAGGCGGATTACTCGACTATAGGATTGGGGGCCCTAGTTTCCGGCCGCCAATCCCAAACGATATGGCTGCGGTCTCCTTTGGCTTTGATGGTCCCAAGCAAAGATGGGAGCCAGATAGCCCAGCGGATCAGCATCGGCGCAGCCTTTATATGTTGTTTCAGCGCACCGCTCCGAATCCATTTCTGGTCACTTTTGACGCGCCGGATTCGTTAGTGTGTTGTCCACGTCGACAGCGCTCAAACTCCCCTTTGCAGGCGCTAAGTACGCTCAATGAGGCGGTATCTTACGAGGCCGCTTGCGGATTGGCACGGAGTCTTTCGGTCGGGTGTGGATCGATATCAGACAAGATTAAGAAGGCCTTTAGCTATTGTCTTGGACGTGAACCTACTCCCGATGAACTTGATTGTTTGCAGCGCTTTTGTCAGCAGCAACGAAAGCTTCTCGAAACGAACGACGCCGAGGCTTGCGTGATTGCAGGTCCATGCACCCATGGCGACCTTCAAGAGAATGCCGTATTAACGTTACTTGCGCGTGTGGTGCTGAATCTTGAGGAATTCATAGTCAGGGAATAAGACTGCTTCAGTATCTTTTTATCTTGACGATAATATTGCTGTAGCTTTTAATTCGCGACGTTATGACTCCAAGGCTATTAGTCGGGGTATTTCTTGCCTGTTGTTCGCTCTTCAGTGAGGTAGTTTCTGCAGCTACGTGCGCACCTCCCCCCGGCGGTTTGGTCGCATGGTGGCCACTCGACGGCAACGGCGAGGACATCGTCGGCAGTAATGACGGAACGCTACTGGGCTCACCAGTCTTTGTGGCGGGCAAGGTCAATCAGGCGATGCAGTTCGACTATGCGAACGATGCGGTGCGTGTGCCGGCAAATCCTACGCTCGATGTTGGCAAGGGCGCTGGATTTACCATCGAGGGTTGGATCAAGTCCGACAACCTCGCTGTGCAGCATCCGATCGTCGAATGGAACAACGACGCGGGTACCATCGGAGCACATTTCTGGACCAGCCAAATGGGGTTCGATGGAAAAATCTCGTCCCTATTCGCGAACATTGTCGACACCACCGGTTTGGGGCATGGCATTCGGACTGCACCTGATCTCTTGACCACCGATCGATTTTACCATGTTGCACTCACGTACGACAAAGCGACGGGGGTGGCTGCAATTTACATCAATGGCGCTAACGTAGCACAAGAGAACCTGGGCACCTTCACACCCCTGACGAGTGCGCATTTTTATGTCGGACTCCGCTCTTCGGGACCAGCGTCAGGCAATCGTTTTGCGGGCAAGATTGACGAGTTGAGCCTGTATAACCGTGCGCTGAACGCTTCAGAGTTGCAGGCCATTTACGCTGCCGATTCCTCTGGAAAATGCAGGCCGGATTCTGTCCCGCCAACGATTACCCGCCAACCTGAGAACCAGACAGTTCCTGTTGGTGGAAGTGCGACGTTCACAGTGACTGTCGGCGGAACGGAGCCGTTTAGCTATCAATGGCGACGCAACGGTGAACCAATTACCGGGGCAATTGAGCGCACACTCACGCTGAATGACGTTCAGTCCTCTCAAGCCGGTGCGTATTCGGTAGTGGTGAACAATGCTTCAGGAACAGCCACCAGTGATAACGCAACCTTGACGGTAACCGAAGCGCCTACAAGCTGCTCTCCGCCCCCTGCCGACTTGGTCGCGTGGTGGCCCTTCGATGGTAGCGCGCAGGATGTGGCGGGAAACAACAACGGCACTTTGGTTGGTAATCCGGCTTTCAAAACCGGCGAAGTTGGTCAGGCGTTGCACTTTGACTATCTGGATGACGCCATGCGGGTGCCTGCCAATCCGGCGCTTGATGTGGGCCAGAGCAGCGGGTTCACCATTGAGGGCTGGATCAAGTCCGACGACCTCACTGTGCAGCATCCGATAGTAGAATGGAACAACGATGCGGGCAGTATTGGAACACACTTCTGGACTAGCCAGATGGGTTTTGACGGACAGATTTCCTCACTATTCGCCAATATTATCGACACTACAGGCGTAGGACACGGCATTCGGACTCCGTCTGGTCTTCTAACTACGGATCGGTTCTATCACGTGGCGCTGACGTATGACAAAGCGAGTGGCGTAGCCACTATTTACATCGATGGCAGTCGCGTTGCGCAAGAGAACCTGGGCACATTCACACCACAGACGAGTTCTCATTTTTATGTCGGACTCCGCTCTTCCGGGACCGCGACCGGCAATCGCTTCGCCGGCGACATTGACGAGCTCAGTTTGTATAATCGGGCATTAAGCGGTGCAGAACTCCACGCGATCTTCGCGGCATCGAGCCTCGGCAAATGCAAACCCGCTCCCGTCGCTCCGACGATTACCGCTCAACCCCAAAGCCAGACTGTGTCGGCGGGAGATACGGTGACTTTCACAGTATCCGCTTCGGGCACCCAGCCGTTCAGTTACCAGTGGCGTCATAACGGCGAACCGATCGGCGGCGCGACTCAGAGTTCGCTCACGCTTCATGATGTTCAGCCCTCTCAAGCCGGTGCCTATTCGGTCCTGGTCATAAATGCGGCGGGGAGTGCGACCAGTGCTGATGCTCAATTGACTGTCCTGCCGACCGGCGATTGCGCTCCGCCCCCGGAGGGGTTGATTGCGTGGTGGCCTTTCGACGGCAATGCTCACGATATCATCGGCAACAACGACGGAACACTTTTCGGTGACCCCGTGTTCGTGTCGGGCAGAGTCGGGCAAGCGTTGCAGTTTGACTATCAGGATGACGCTATGCGCGTTCCGGCAAATGGGTCTCTCGATGTCGGACGCGGCAAAGGCTTCACCATTGAGGGTTGGATCAAACCGGACGACCTCACTGTTCAGCATCCTATCGTTGAATGGAACGATGATGTGGGCGGTATTGGCGCTCACTTCTGGACCAGCCATTTGGGATTCGACGGACAAATTGCGTCGCTGATCGGTAATATCGTGGACACCGATGGAGTCAGCCATGGAATCCGCAGCCCGTCGAATCTTTTGACGACGGGTCGGTTTTACCATGTCGCCCTTACCTATGATAAACACAGTGGGATCGCTGCCATTTATATCAATGGAGTAAAAGTCGCCGAAGAGAACCTCGGCAGGTTCACGCCGCAGACCAGTTCGAATTTTTACGTCGGGCTTCGTTCTTCCGGCACCGCTGCCGGCAATCGCTTTGCGGGCAAAATCGACGAACTAAGTTTGTATGATCGCGCGTTAGCCGGGGAGGAACTCAATGCGATTTACACGGCAGGAAGCGCAGGAAAATGCAAACCCCCGGCCATTACTCCGGTGGACGCCGTCGACGCCATATTGCAGGTGCTTCGCGGATACGAACTGCCGCGCGGAATCGAACGTCCCTTGGCTGCGGCGCTCGAGAAGGCACTCCGGGAATTTCAGCGAGGTGACGTCGATGCGGGTGCCGACGCTCTGCGAGCCTTCCAGGAAAAGGCGGAAAAAACTCTCCTCCCTGGATATCCGGCACAGGCCGGCGCACTGATTCAAGCGGCTCAAATGGTCATCGACGCCCTTTAAAGGTCGGCAGAGATCACTCACAGCTCATTTCTAGGCTCTCAACGTTGACAACAGGTTCTCGGGTTTTATCCTGTCGAAGCCCGCACGGGCTCGCTTTCGATGAACAGCGTGAAAACTTTGACTGAGAAAAAGCCTGTCGTGGTTCAGCCGGCGCCCGCAAACCGCTCCAACTACGCTTTATGGACCGCTCTGTTGGTTGGTATGCTCGCAATTATTGTGGTGGCTTCGGTCAAAGTACAGCAGGGCGGCTGGCTTGCAGGCGAAGCCGATATGTTCCTTGTCGACCATAACAATCCGCACAGGCCGTTCCTCTCCAAGGTTCTCGCGCCTCATAGCCACGATGCCAGCCACTACCAGGCGCGCGAACTGAGTCATTTCTTCGAGCATTTCGATGCTCTGTTTATTAACTGGTCCGTGAAGCAAGGTTTCCCACACTTTCTGTCGATCACGAGTTTTGCGTTTCTGGTCGCGTTGAGTCTCGTTCATTGGCGGAAATCCACCCGATATCTGGGAATGGACCCGCTCATCGTATTGATGCTCATCGCGATGTTCTGGACCGCACCATCCTCGTTCTTTTCGGGACCGTATATTCGCGTGGCCAAGCAGGGCGCGTCCTTCTTGCTGCTGGTCCTTTGTTGGCGCGTGATCACGTGCATCGGTGAGAAACCCGCAAATCCCCCGAGCACCACGACAAAAGCGCTTCTTTGGGTCCAGACGTTTTTGCTTACGCTCGCGATGTGCTGGATGGATCGGCAGGGCTATTTTCTTGCCGGTGTCTTGATGCTGACGTTGCTGGCCTTTTGGGTCGGTCCTCCGATTCCGTATCGTTGGGTCTTGATCTCCGCAATGGTGGCGGGATTGGCAGCGCACACCATTTACGGCCGCTATATCGGTCCTGATCTCATCCGCCAACACACGGGCTTTAGCGTGTCGTTCGAATATCAAAAGCTTCCCTGGGGTACGTTCTTCGAGCACTTTTTCAGGTACATTTGGGACGGTATCGCCCTCATGGGAAACACCTTCCGCTGGTATTTTGGAAATCTCACCGGCGGCCTTACTTTGTTTGTCTGGGCGGCGATGGCGTGGTTGTTCAGTCGAGTGAAGGTCGCCGCGGACCCGCGCCCTGGGTCACTGCAGTTCAAAACATTTTTCGGTATTCTGTTCATTGGCTGGCTGGCCCTGCTGATTTTTATGAATTCGGCCATGGTGCTGCGCCACGAGCCGCTGATCTGGCCGGATGTGCGGACCCATTATTATTGGATACCCACCACCACTCTCGTCCTGCTTGGATGCACCCTGGCGGTCTACGTGTTGCAGCGCAATTTTACCGTGCCGATCTGGCTTCTGCGGGTGGCCCTCGCAGCGTTGGTCATCTCCAACATTTCGGCGCTGCCTGAACATAACCGAATTGCGCGAGGAGGACATCTCCAAGGGTATATTGCCGCAGCCCCGCACTTGCTCAACGCTATCCGCGAATTGAGCAATACCCCGGAAGTCGCCCAACCGAAGGAGGAATTTGACGCCGCGAAACTGTCCCGCATCGAAGGCGATTTCAACGCCATCCTGAAAAACCCCCTGGCGCAACCAAACATGACCGTCCAGGACTTCGTCTTCAGCTCGCACTTTTACAATTACTTGCGTAGCAAACGAAATCTCCAGTTCCGCCAGCCGCCGTAAACCCCAAGCGTTCTGTAACAGATCCATCTATGTACGTCACAGATCGTGTACATAGATAAACTCAGCGAATCGTTAGGCTTTATCGTTAATGTATCGGTGTACATAGTTGTTCGGCATGTGCCCCTCGCCGACTCCGAACGTGTTTGACTCCCCGTGCTGCTTTGCTACGCTGGCCGCTCGACTTTTTTGGGTTCACCCACGAAGTAAGTAACGAAAAACGAACAATTTTTATGGCGAAAGCAGCGAAATCGAACAAATACGTCTACCAATTTGGCAATAAGAAGGCCGACGGCAATGGGTCCATGAAGCCCCTTTTGGGCGGGAAAGGCGCAAATCTCGCCGAAATGACGCGGATTGGCCTGCCGGTGCCTCCAGGCTTCACGATTACCACCGAAGTCTGCACCTATTATTACGACAACAAGCGCACTTACCCGAAAACGCTGCAGCCGCAGGTCGAAGCGGGCATTCGCCAAATGGAAAAGATCATGGGCACCAAATTCGGTGACGCTAATGCCATGCCGCTGCTGGTCGCCGTCCGCTCCGGCGCACGCGATTCGATGCCGGGCATGATGGACACTATTCTGAACCTCGGTCTCAACGATCAAACTGTCCTCGCGCTCGTCAAAGCCACGAAGAATGAACGCTTCGCCTGGGATTGTTACCGCCGTTTCATCCAGATGTATGGCGACGTGGTTCTCGGCGTCCAAAAAGCGCCCGGCGAAGACCATGAGCCATTCGAAACGGTGATCGAGGGGCTCAAGGAAGAACGTTATCACGACCATAATCTGGAAGACACCCGCCTTTCGACTGATGACCTCAAGGAACTGATTGTCCGCTTCAAGAAGCTTGTGAAAGAACGCACGGGCAAAGAATTTCCCAGCAATCCGTGGGACCAGCTTAAGGGCGCCGTCGGGGCTGTGTTCGGTTCATGGATGAACGATCGCGCGATCGTTTACCGCCGCAAGTACAGTATCCCGAGCGAATGGGGCACCGCGGTGAATGTGCAAGCAATGGTGTTCGGCAACACGGGAGATAATTCGGGTTCTGGCGTCGCGTTCACGCGCGATCCTGCGACGGGCGAAAAAGTTTTCTACGGGGAATTCCTGATCAACGCCCAGGGCGAAGACGTCGTGGCCGGCGTGCGCACGCCCGAGCCCGTGCAGAAACTTCCGAGCCAGATGCCTGCGGCTTACAAGGAACTGGAGAACATCCGCAAGACCCTGGAATCGCATTTCAAAGACATGCAGGATTTCGAGTTCACCATCCAGGATGGCAAAGTGTTCATGCTCCAGACCCGCAACGGCAAGCGCACAGGGCTCGCCGCGGTACGCATCGCTTGCGAAATGGTGAAAGAGAAGCTCATCGATTGGAAGACGGCCGTGAACCGCGTGCCGGCCGAACAGCTTGAGCAAGTGCTCGCGCCAATCTTTGACCGCACCGCGCTGAAGAACACCAAAGTCATCGCCAAGGGACTTCCCGCCGGTCCGGGTGCGGCCACGGGCCAGATTTATTTTAACGCGGATCGCGCCGTCCACGCTGCTGACAAAAAGGAAAAGGTGCTACTGGTGCGTATCGAGACTTCGCCTGAAGACCTGCGCGGCATGATCGCGGCAGAAGGTATTCTCACAGCACGCGGCGGTGTCAGTTCGCATGCGGCGCTCGTCGCGCGGCAAATGGGCAAGGTCTGCGTGTGCGGCGCGAGCGCGTTGCACATCGATTACAATGCGCGCACGCTCGAAGTCGGCGGGCAAACATTTAAGGAAGGCGATTTCCTTTCCATTAATGGTACCACGGGTGAAGTTTATGCTGGCGAAGTTCGCACCGCCGCTTCCGAAGTTGTGCAAGTGCTCGTCGAACGTTCGCTTAAGTCTAAAGACAGCCAGACGTACCAATATTACGCGCAATTGATGGATTGGTGCGCGAAAGCGACGCGCCTGCAGGTCCGCACCAATGCGGACACACCTGAGCAAACCGCCAATGCGGTCGCGTTTGGTGCGTCAGGCATCGGGCTGTGCCGCACCGAGCATATGTTCTTCGAGGGCGATCGCATCGATGCGATGCGTGAAATGATTCTCGCCGAGACCACGGACGCGCGGAAGAAAGCGCTCGCCAAACTGTTGCCGTATCAGCGGGAAGATTTCACGGGCATTTTCAAAGCGCTCAAAGGTTTGCCCGCAACGATCCGTTTCCTTGACCCGCCGCTGCATGAGTTCCTTCCCCACGACGAAGCAGCGCAAAAACAGCTCGCGCAAAAGCTGGGCGTGAGCGCGGAAAAAGTTTCCAAGCGTGTGCACAACCTGCACGAGTTCAATCCCATGCTCGGTCATCGCGGCTGCCGGCTCGGCATTGCGTATCCGGAAATCAGCGAAATGCAGGCGCGCGCGGTGTTTGAAGCCGCGGCGGAAGTGCAGAAGGAAGGTCTCAAAGCTAAACCGGAGATCATGATTCCGCTGGTCGGTTTCCCGAAAGAATTGCAACTGCAGCTTGAAATCGTCCATCGCGTCGCCGAGGAAGTGGCGAAGGAAAAGAAAACCAAGTTTAACTATCTGGTCGGCACCATGATCGAAATTCCCCGCGCATGCGTCGTCGCGGACGACATTGCAAAAGATGCACAATTCTTTAGCTTCGGCACCAATGACCTCACGCAGACGACACTCGGCATGAGCCGCGACGATTCCGGCTCATTCCTGCCGGCGTATCAGGAGGCCGAAATTGTGAAGAAAAATCCGTTCGCCTCGATTGACCAAAATGGCGTGGGGAAGCTTATGCAGACCGCCGTTGAACTTGGCCGCAAGACCCGCTCAGACATCAAGCTGGGCATCTGCGGTGAACACGGCGGCGATCCCGACAGCGTAAAATTCTGCCACACACTCGGGTTGACATATGTAAGCTGCTCGCCCTTCCGGGTCCCTGTGGCCCGCCTCGCCGCCGCCCAGGCTGCGTTGAAGGACACTGCGCGGAGTTAGGCCAGAGCCAATCGACGAGAATTGTTGAATTTGGGCGGAAACGGGCGCGTCAGCAGAACAATAGTTTATGGCAAATCCGTCTAATTCAATGACCTCTCGTCGTGATTTCATCAAAACCACCGGAACCCTCGCCGCCACCTCCGCACTGGCGGGGGTTATATTGCCCCATGTGCATGCCGCCGAAGCCAATTCGCTGCAAATCGCACTGGTAGGTTGCGGCGGTCGCGGCACAGGGGCGGCGGGCAATGCGCTTACCACGATAAAAAAGGGCCCAGTGAGCCTG
Source organism: Verrucomicrobiia bacterium (assembly GCA_035275085.1). Lineage (GTDB taxonomy): Bacteria > Verrucomicrobiota > Verrucomicrobiia > Limisphaerales > DATENK01 > DATENK01. Next base: position 9,103 of record DATENK010000016.1, read on the forward strand.
ACTGCGATGGCCGACGTCTTCGAACGCCGTCTCGACAACAGCTATAACACAATCAAGAAGCAGTTCCGCGATCTGGTGGACGTCCCGAAGGACAAACAGTTCATCGGCTTCGATGCCTACAAACAGGCGATGGATACCTTGAAACGCGGCGACATTGTGATTCTGACGACTCCACTGGCGTTTCGCTGGGTGCATTTCAAGTATGCAATCGAAAAAGGTCTGAACGTCTTCATGGAAAAACCGGTGACGGCTGACGGCCCCTGCAGCCGGCGGATGCTGGATCTGGCGAAAGAGGCGAGCGCCAAGGGACTTAAGTGCGCTGTCGGTCTCATGTCCCGTCACGCGCGGCATTTGCAGGAGCTGCACAAGCGCGTGCAGGACGGTGAGATCGGCGATGTCCTGCTGATGCGCGGTTATCGGATGCACGGCCCGGTGGCTTCTGCGTTTTCGACGCGTTGGCCGGGAAATCCTACGGAATTGCTTTGGCAGATTTCGCGCTTCCACAGTTTTATCTGGGCCAGTGGCGGCTGCTACAGCGATTTCTACATCCATCACATCGATCATCTCTGCTGGATGAAAAATGGCTGGCCGGTGAAGGCCCAGGGTCTGGGCGGGCGGCATTATCGAACCAGCCCCGATGGCCAGCCATGGATCGATCAGAACTTCGATTCTTATGCCGTTGAGTACACGTTTGAAGACGGCTCGAAGTTTTATATGGACGGCCGGTGCAACAGCGGCGCCCATCCGATGTATTTCAGCCAGGTCCATGGCACCAAGGGCATGGCGATCGCGGCAAAGAATGGCGACTACGCAGGCCCCTCCAGCATCCATAACGGCCAGTTGCCCACCCGCAGCAATATGACCTGGCAATCGAACGTCGCCGCCGGTGAAAACGATCCTTATGTGAACGAGTGGAACGATTTGATCGATGCGATCCGCAATGACAAGCCTTACAACGAAGTGCCGTTTGGCGTTCAAGCCAGCGTGGTCACTTCCATGGGACGCATGGCGGCGCACACGGGCCAGGAAATCACTTATGACGACATGCTCAATCACCCGGTCGAATACGCACCCGGCATCGACAAATGGACCAACGATTCAACGCCGCCCGTGACTCACGACAAGGACGGTAAATATCCCGTTCCGATGCCCGGTATCAAAAACGATCGGGAATGGTAAGAGGCACTACGTGCCCATCGCGGTTTGTTCCACTTCGCCGAGGACGCGAGTTTCGATAAGCGCACCGAGGCCGGCCACCGTGGGCGCGTCAAAAAAGTCCCGCAGCGATAATTGGACGCCGAAAACGTTCCTCACCCTTCCAACGATCTGACTGACAAGCAGTGAATGTCCGCCCAGATCAAAGAAGTCATCGTGGGGCTCGATTGCATCCAAACGCATGACCTCCCGCCATATGTCTGTCAGTTCCTTCAGAACCACGGACTGCGGCTCTTCAAGCGGAGCACCAACACCCGCCGCATCGCTGTCTCGTGGCTTCACCGGATCAAGCATCTCGATGTCTGCGTTCGGGAGGTACTTGGCCTTATAGCCCGTGCGGATCATTAATCGCCCATTGTGTTCCGGATAAGGGCTGTTCACGAACTTTTCTTCGGACATCATGCCGTGAGCCAGAGGCAGCCCGGCGACGCACAATTCACCTGCGACACCCGGGAGGGCGAATTGGCCGTAGCTGTCGAGAACGTACAGCTGCAAATCGGGTGCGCCCGACGGCATTGCACTTACGAGTTCCGGTGGCAGCAGATCACGGATCAAATGTTCTTCGGTGTCGCTGCAATCAACAATCATCTTTTGTTCAAACTCAGTGAGCAATGGAAGTTCTCCGATACGACACTGCGGGTTGGCGACAATGCTGCCCAGCAGCGTTTGCAGATGTTGCAGCCAACGGGCGACCGTCGTTGATTCCAACATGTCTGAGGCGTATATGCAGCGCGCCTGAAGTCTGCCGTCGCGGTCCTCAAGGCTCAGGCTAAAGTCGAAATTCGCGAGGCAAAATGGATTCGGCCTCATCCCTGCTTCCAAGCCCTCAAACTGGAGGGCTTCGCGAATGTGATCCACATTGAACATTGTGGAAACCAGCGGCGCGCACGTCGGGTGGCGCGGCAGATTGAGCTTTTGGATCAAGCTGCCAAAATTATAGTTCCCGTGCTCCAATGCATCCAACAGCATGCGCCTGACATTCGTGAGATGCTCGGTGAAGGTCGGGTTTCCTGCCACGCTGAGGCGCAAGGGCAAAAAATTTACGCAATGGCCGGCGACCTCATGACTGCCTTCGGCGACTCGCGCGGACATCGGCACCCCGACGACGAGGTCTGTTTGCCCCGTGAGACGGTGCAACAGAACATAGAATGCCGCGAGCGATGCAGCGAAAAGCGTGGACCGATTTTTCGCGGCGAGCCGCGTGAAGTGCTGTGCCACGGCGGTATCAAGCGTCAGCCATCCGCGAGCGCCGTTGAAAGTTCGGACGTTCGGCCGGGGATTATCGAACGGCAGTTCGAGGAACGGCGCCGGCTTTTGGAATTGCGCCAACCAATACTGTTCGGCCTCCGCACGCCGTGACCCAGCATCGCGTTGCCCGGCGACAAATTGGCTGAACTGCATCGGCGGCGCCTCGCTGATTTTAGCGCCTGTTTTTCGCGCGGAATATAGTTCCGCGAGTTCCTCCACCAATAAATTCAATGACGTGCCGTCGCAGATCAGATGATGAACTGTGAGCACCAGCAAATGCCTGGCCGACGCCAGTTTTATCAAGACTGCACGGATCATCGGCCCCTTGGTCAGATTAAACGGTGCCAGGCCTTCTAACCGCAGCCGTGTTTGCAGCGATTCACTCTGTTCATTTGCTTCGCAGCCGCTGAAATCCACCAACGGACAAAACAGCGGCAGGTCGTCATGGACGCGCTGTTCGTCGCCGACAGATGAGAATGTCGTCCGCAGGGCGTCATGTCGCGCGACCAGATCATCCAGAGCATCAGACAGCGCCCCGTGTTCCAGATCTCCTTTGAACTCCAAGACAAACGATTGGTTAAACGCCGCCGACGCCGCGTCGCTTAACTGGGCGGCGAACCATAGTTCGCGTTGTGAGTCACTCAAGGGGTGCGTGAGAACTGTCTTCAAAGCTTGCGAGTTTGCAATCGGCATTTCTAATCCTCCTTTGGTCCCTGAATCTTCTTTGCCGCGGCGCATCCGGTAAAGGT
>DATENK010000017.1:0-5327 GCA_035275085.1 Verrucomicrobiia bacterium
CACCGATCGCGCTCATTACGACCTTCAAAAACTCCTCGGGCTTCCACGTGGCGGCGTTGGTGGATGCAAACAATATCCCTCCGGGTGTCAGTAATGGCAGCGCAGCATCCACCAACTTGCCGTAATCCATTTGCGCCTGGAACGCCCCCCATTCCTTGGAATGCGAAAACGTTGGAGGATCGAGCATCACGATATCGAAACGGCGGCCTTTTTTAGCGAGCCGCTTCAACCATCCAAACGCGTCGCCATAGATGAAATCGTGTTGTTGCGGATCCAAGCCATTCAAGGCGAGGTTACGCCGGCCCCATTCGAGGTATTTTTTGGAGAGATCCAAACTCGTCACCACGGCCCCCGCTTTCGCCGCGCATACGGAAAACGCGCAGGTGTAGGCAAACGTGTTGAGAACGGTCATTCCCGGCTTAACATACGTGGTCATCAAGCGTCGCCGGTTATCCCGCTGGTCCAAAAACAATCCGGTGGAGTAACCTTGTTGGAAACTCACTTCGAAGAGCAGTCCGTTCTCTCGAATGGTAAAAGCTTCCGGTGTTGCCTTGCCAAAGATTCGCGTGGGATTTGCGTCGCGGTCGTGTTTGCTCAGCAGCTTGTGATAGGCGGCCGGACACGCATAACTGGTAAGCACGTCTATTTGGCGGGGGCGCAGAGGCGCTTCCGATTGGGAGAGCAGAAAATCGCCATAGCGGTCTACATACCAGCCTGGTGCACTGTCACTCGCGCCATGGAGGATTCGGTATGCATTGGTTTCGTGCGGATCAATGATGCTTTCACGCAAAACAACCTCCCGCACACGCAGAAACTGAGCTGGCGCTTCAAAGGTGATGTCGTTGCCGGAAACCGGGTGTCTCAATCGCAGGCGTTCCGCATGGAGGTGCAGCCTGTGGGCGTAGGCTCCCCCATACAGGACGTCGCCAAGGATCGGAAAACCGGACTCAGCGGCGTGGACGCGGATTTGGTGCGTACGTCCGGTGATGGGCTCAGCTTCAAGGGTGGTGCGGGCTACTGCAGTCTCCATAATGCGGAAATGTGTCTCCGCATGGTCGCCGCCAGTGGGCTTGCTAATGTAACGTTCACCTTCGCGAACGATGTTCGATTGCACCGTGAATTCCTGGCGCGTGACTTTTTTGTCGGTGACGAGTTGGTAAGTTTTCCGTACGCGGCGCCTTGCAAATTGATCGGTGAGCGATCGGTTTGCTTCGGTGGTTTTGCCAAAGAGCAAAATGCCTGAAGTCTCCTTGTCAAGGCGATGAATGATCGCGAGGTCAGCCCATCGCGGCTCGCGGTTCTTGAGCCACTCGTAAATGCCTTCACCTGCGTATGGAGCCGGGGAGTGGGTGTTCATGCCCGGGGGTTTATTGACCACCAGCAAATGATCGTCTTCAAAGACGATGAGCCGATTTACCAAAAGTGCCACTGATCTTTCCATACCACCCAAATGCCAAGAAGCAAATTGGTGATGGCATGGGCGGTCATGGCATCGCCGAGCCGCTTCTTCCAGCAGACCAGCCACTGAAATAAAAAGCCGCATAGTATGCCGGCGACCCACTCGCGGTGCTCGAAGCCAAAGATGACGGAGGTCACGATGAATGGAATACGCAAATAATAGCCGAGGGGGACCCGCTCGAAGTCTTTCTTGGCGATGTAGCGATACAAAAATGAGCGAAAGAAGACTTCCTCAAGCGCCGGGACAACCAGGGTTGATCCGATAATCCGCGTAATGATAAAGGCTTGCGCCCAATTCGGTTCGAACTGTTCATGGGGATTCCATGGGATGCCGCCCAGTTTCAATTTCAAAAAACCTGGATTGATGTTCATCAACCGCAACAAATCGGCGAGCCCAACCCAGATAGCGAACGCCAGCAAACCCACAAAGAGGCTCGCGAAACTTACTTTCCAACGCATCTCCTCCACCAGCGGGCGCATTTCCCAGATCATCCACGCACCCACCAACGTCTTACCAAAATAAAACCAATACCGCGCCACTCCGCCAAAGGCGTCCTGGCAAAACGTCAGGAATAAAAACACCCCAAACGGCACTACTCGGATCAACGCGGGCGATTCCCTGACCGCCCGCGGCAACAGGCTCCGGCGTCTCCGTGTTGTTGTCCTCACGGCCGCTGTCACGCGCGCAATGTATCCGACTTCAAAATGTCTAACAGGGAAGCGGCCAACTTTCCGCCGGTGTCAGGCTTGAAAGGTGGGAGCCCAATCAACTTCGGAACGACGATTGCGGCGTACTCATTCTTTTGGTGAGCGACCTCATCCGTGACGTAACCGACCATGTCATCCGTGTAGCCGACCACAATCGTGTTCTCAAAAGGGGAGTCGCGCCGCACGGTAAGCCCGTAGACGCTGTAGAGTTCCGAAGGATGAAACACTATCGTCAATTCTCCGAAGCGCATTGCCGAAATGGGCGCTGAATACGTGTTCTTTCGCAGGTCCCATTTCGAAGCTTGCTCAAACCAGGCCTTTGCGAATCCCGCATCCACCCATTCGCCCTTAGTGCAGGCCCCCGGGTCCGAGCGGTACTGCTCCAGTTCGCGCTTCAAAAGCGGCAAATCGAACTCCAGTTCGCACGTTTTGGTCGCAACCTGGACGCGTTCGAAGTCCACATGCTGCGAATGTCCCACGGCATGATGCAGCGCCTCATAGACGACGTCTGAAACTTTTTCCGCGTCGCCCCGATCGGCCTCACCGGGATTGACGTCACCGCAGTGTCCCTGCAAGTATGCAGGCAGGAGATTATCGCGCGCCTGCATTTTATTTACCACGAGGCCCGGCCAATCCGGCCCGGCCAATCCGTCCGCGTAACACACAGGATGCGCGCAAAACTGATACCAGACCAAGCTGCGTCTCGGCGATTCGCGCTGGAAGTATAACGCATGCAGCATCGTATCGAGCCAGCGTTCCGAATCATTGGAATCTTTCGTGAACTGGTCATCTGTCTTCCAGGTTTTAGCAGTGCGATTGTGATTCGCGCCCTTCACGCGCTGCTTGCCGAGGTACATGTCAGCCGGCGCAAGGTCCTTCTCGGCGGCCACGGCAGCTTCGGTCGCGCGCTTTTCGACCAGTTCGTTGTAAGTTCTGTCCACGGCGCCCCACTGCAGCAACGGCATCAGCGTGGGAGCCGAATGCGTGTGCGTGCCGCAAACGCGCACGTTCTTTTCCGGAACCTTGGTTGCGCGGGCGATCCGCTTCTGCACGCGACTTGCAAAATCCCTGGCGAAGCCCAGCACATCCAATGCAACAATCGCAACTCGCTCGCGCTGCGTCTTCAACACGAGAGCTCGCGCCGATGTTGGCTGGCGAACGCCAGTAACCACGCGCTCCTGTCCAGCCGGTTTGTGGAAACCCGCAAGCTCAACGCCTTTCGGGGGCGTGATATCGGCAATCCCTTCGCCGGCTTCGAGCATAGTTATTTTCTCAGGAACACGGCCAACAGACCCCAGATCACAAGAACCAGGATAACAATTAAGGCGATGGCGCGATTTCGGGCCACGCGTTTCTCATAACGCAAGGGGCGCAATCCCTGGATACTGCCAGCGGCTAAATAACTTACTAATTTCGGATTGGAGGCTGGGGGGCTGCGAAACTGGTTTTGCAACCGTTTCCACAGCTCAGAAACATTGCCTTTGCGCACGCCAATGTCCGGCTCGGGTTCCGGCTCCGGCTCTTCTCCATTTGCCTTAAAGGGATTGTTCGGAACGTCTTCGAATACTGGTTCAGCCCCTTGCGAATGCACGACTACCTGGCTTTGCGGAAACGCTGTTGACCGCAAGCGCGGCATGCCCGGTTGAGTTTCAGCAGAAACCTGTCGCGCCGACTTTGGTGGCGTTGCAGAAGGGGGCGAGAGAGGTGCTGGAGGAGGTTCGGGGGTTTCGCTTTCCAGTTTATCGGCTAACCGCGCAATCTCTTTTTCGAGACTTGCGATTTGATCGTTCAACGTGCGCGCACGTTCGGTAATGGGATCGGCTTTCTTCTTGAACAATCCCATAGGGCGCGGTTAACGCAGCAGGAACACCAATAACACCACAAATATGCCCAGGCCCGCCAGGGCCAGCGGCCACGTTAAGGCGAGCCCAAGCTTGCACAATTCCGCGTAACTCTTTTCGCTCAGCGCCTCCGCCATGGTAGCTCCAGACTCCAGCCCCGAGGCAGTTTCCTCCGCTCTACACCCATTCAGAATCTCGAACTTCAGTCGGGCGGAATTCCATTCCATGCGCGCATTCTCGACCGTCGTCAAGGCGCGCGTCAGTTCCATGTTCAGGTTCTCACGCTTCCAATCTTCTTCTCGCAGGGCTTGCACTTTCTCAAGCGCCTCGCGCAATCCCGTGAGCGCCTTAGCCATCTGTTCCGCATCGCGCCGCGCCGCGAACTCCGCTTCCTCCAAGAGCCCAACACCACGCGTCAAGCTCTGGATCATCTCCTGGCGCCCGGTGGTAAATTCCACCTGCCGCCGGCGAACGTCCTCGAGCGACGCCCGCTCGCGTTCCAGTTCCTGCTGCGTGCGCTTCAGTTCCGCCAGCTTCTGGTGCATGTCGGTGACTTTGGCGTCCACTTCCTCGCGGCTCGGTGCACGCGAAGCTTCGGCGACTCCCGCACCTTTGCGAGCGGTTTGAAAATCGTCATCCACAAACTCTGAAGCATCAAATTCAGCAGCCATATGGCGAAGTGTATGCCGCTGGCAATAGGCTGTAAAGCCAAGGTTCCGGAATCGTGCGCAGAAGGCGGCACAGGACTGGGGCTTTTGAGCGTTTATCGCGATCCCAATGATCCCGCGAGCGTAAAGATGGGCAGCAACAGGGCTAGCGCGAGAAAGCCGATGCACGCCGCGACCAAACACAAAATGGCCGGCTCAATCAGGCGCACAGCCTGGTCCACCTGGCGGTTCGTTCGGCGCTCCACGGTGTCAGCTATTTGCAATAAAACCTTGTCCAATTTGTTCGACTCTTCGGCGACAGCGATCATGGCCAGAATTTGGTCCGGAAACAGTCCGCCCACTGCCAAAGGTCCGGACAAAGGTTTGCCATCCCGCACGCTCTCCGTCGCCTCGGCGATGCGTTCCGCCATCAAGTTCGAACCGGTGGCGTCTTTGCTGATGCGCAAGGCTTGCAGCAAGGGCACGCCATTCACGAGCATCGTGCCTAAAATGCGGCAGAAACGGGTAATGGCCAGCATCTTCATCGCTGTTCCCGCGACGGGAATTTTCATGCGCCACTTCTCCAGCCGCCGGCGATTGGTGTCACTCTTCATGTTGGTCCAAACAAATCCAATGCCCCCCGCCATCGCGACGAGGATCACATACCAGTGGG
>DATENK010000018.1:0-8672 GCA_035275085.1 Verrucomicrobiia bacterium
CTGTCTATGCATCGTAGACTGTTTATCGGGTTCATGCTGCTGGTGCTCGGAGTGGCTGGTTGCTCCAAAGAATCCAGAAAGGCTCGCCACCTCACGCGCGCAAGCCAGTTCCTGCAGGCCGGCGAAATCGATAAGGCCGAAATCGAGTATGGAAACGTCATCCGCCTCGACCCAAATAACAAGGCTGCCGTCCGTCAGCTCGGGCTCATTTATTTTGACCAGGGCAAGCCGGCCAAAGCGTATCCGCTCCTGAAACAAGCCGAAGGGCTTGACCCGAACGACTTTGATGTTCGGCTGAAACTCGCCTCGCTGTATCTTGCCGGTCGAAGGTTCAGCGAGGTTCGCGCCGAGGCGGAATATGTTCTACAGAAACAACCCGATCACGATGAAGCGCTGGTCTTTCTTTCGGATTCGGCTCGCACCCCCGAAGACATCCAGGCTTTGCGTGATCGCCTGGAAACCCTCCGTCCTAAACTCACCTCCCAGCCTGGTTTCCATTTGGCGCTGGGCAATCTTGCCTTCCGCCAAAAGAATCTCACCCAGGCTGAAGCATCCTTCAAAGAAGCGGTCCGGCTGGGTCCGAAGCTCGCGCTCGCGCATTCCATGTTAGGCAACCTTTACCTAGCACAGGAAAACCTGCCGGCTGCCGAAGCTGCATACAAAACCGCATTCGACCTCTCCCCATTTCGCTCGCCTCGGCGCTTCGACTACATCGATTTTAAGATTCGTCACGGTGACGGCAGCGCGGGACGAAAGCTCCTTGAAGAAATAGCCCAGAAAACCCCCGACAACCTTCCCGCGCTCAATCGTTTGGCCGAGCTGAACCTCGGGGAAAAAAAATACGCCGAGACCGCCGCGCTGCTGCGGAAAATTCAGGCTCGCGATCCTCAGAATTACGAAGCGCAGCTCACCGAGGGTTTGCTTCATCTCGGTCAGGCCGATATGGCCAAAGCCATCGCGCACTTCGAGCGGATGGCCGCTAATTTTCCCACGGTGCCCAAAGTGCGCTATCACCTTGCGCTCGCCCTGCTGGGCACCAACAATACCACGGAGGCCGTTGCCAATCTCAATCGAGCCATCGCTCAGGATCCAGACTTTGCCGAGCCGGTGCTGATGCTCGCCGAAATCAACATTCGCAAAGGCGACACCGCGGCTGGCGTCGCTCAGTTATCCGAACTGATTCGCAGACGGCCGCGGCTGGCGGACGCCTACTTGTTGCTCGCTAATGCCCACCGTGTGCGGAATAACCTCGGCGAAGCGCTCTCGGTTTACTCACGCCTCGCGGAATTGTATCCGCAAAACCCGCAGGTGCCGTTGCTGATAGGCAGTGTGCTGCTCCAACAGAACAAAACCAACGACGCTCGCCTTGCTTTCGACAAAGCCCTCAAACTCGCGCCCAATTACCTCCCCGCCCTCGAGCAACTCATCGCCCTCGAGCTCGTTCAGCGTCAATTCTCGCCCGCGCTCGATCGCATCAAAGCGGAACTGCAACGGACTCCAAACTCGCCCGAACTTCATATTCTCCTCGCCAAAGCCTACTACGAACAGGGCCGCACCAACGATGTCGAAAAGGAATTGCAGCGCGCCATCGAACTAAACCCGGCTCACCGCGAACCGTACGTGCTGCTGGCTCGCCTGTACATCGAACGCAACGAACATATGCAGGCCATCGATCGCCTCAAGCGCGTTATCGCCCGTGATTCGCGGGACGTGCCGGCGCTGATGTTGCTCGGCATGATTTATAATCAGCTCAATGACTTCAACGCCGCGCGCGACATGTATGAAAAAGTTCTCGTCGCCAATGCTCGATTCAGCCTCGCCCTGAATAACCTCGCATATCTCTACTCCGAGCACTTTAACCAGCTTGAGCGCGCTTTCCAAATGGCCCAGCGCGCGCGAGCGTTGTTGCCCTGGGACGCCTTCGCCGCTGACACACTGGGGTGGATTCTGTTTAAGCGCGAAGAATACTCCTGGGCTTTAAGCCTCCTCCAGGAAAGCGCCGACAAACTCCTCAACCAACCCGAGGTGCTCTACCATCTCGGCATGGCGCAATACATGATGGGTTACGAAACTGCCGCCCGCGTATCGCTCGAACGCGCCTTGCAGTTGAACAAGGATTTCACGGGTCACGACCTTTGCGTACGCCGCCTCGCCATTCTTGCCGTGGACGCTACGAAGATGGACGACCAAGCACTTGCCGCGCTCGAAGAGCAACTCGCGCCTGACAAAAATGATCCCGTGGCGCTCGCGAAGCTTGCGCTCGCATACGAAAATGCCGGCGCCCACGACAAGGCTCGTCGCGCGTATGAACAAGCCCTCGCGCTCAGTCCAAAGAATGTGTCCGTGATGATCCGCCTTGCTAATTTGTATCACCAGCGCCTGTCTAATCCGACCAAAGCCATGGACCTCGCGCGGAGGGCTCGCGCGTTTGCCCCGGACGATCCCGCCATCGCGCATAGTTTGGGCCGCATCGCGCTCAATGGCATCGACGCTTCCGAATTGGAATGGGCCAACAGCCTCCTTCAGGAAAGCGCGCGGAAATTGCCAGGTGATCCTGAGGTGGCATACGATCTCGCCTGGTCACAGTTCACCCTCGGCCACCTCGCCGAAGCCGAAGCTGCTGCGCGCACTGCAATCGCTGCGAAAAAGCCCTTCAGCAAAGTGGACGACGCTCGACAATTCTTGAGTTTCATTACGGGCAAGGCTACGGAAGAACAGATTGCCACGACCTTGCAGGAGCAACCTGCTTACATGCCGGCCATCTTCGCTGCGGCTGCCATGCACGAACGCCACCGCGATCTCGCGGCCGCCCAAAAGGCATATCGAACGATTCTTGCTCGATATCCATCGTTTGTTCCGGCCCATACCCGTCTGGCGCTGATCTTTGATTCTCAGGGCGATCTGCCCAAAGCCTTCGAACATGCCAGCAAAGCTCGTGAACTGGCCCCTTTGGAGCCGGATATCGCCCGGACTCTTGGCATCATTGCCTTTAAGCGGGGTGATTTTGCTCGGTCGGCCCAACTTCTCCGCGAAAGCGCTCGCCAACGCCGTTCCGACGCCGAATTGTTCTACTACCTTGGGATGGCCCATTATCGCCTAAAACAGCTTGCAGAGAGCAGGGAAGCCCTTCGGCAGGCCGTCGCCCTGAATATCGCTCCGGGAATGGCGCAGGAGGCACAACGTGTCTTGGCAGAGATGAACTGATGTCGGGGCCCTTTACACTTTGTCCACCAGATTCCTACGGGTTTTGCCCCATCGTCGGTGTTCTTTACAGTTTTCCAAGCGGCCTACTACACCGTGTTTTTTTCTCCGATTTAACTGCCTGTGATACAGCCACTTGCAACGCATTTCGCCGTTCATCTGCGAACTGGTCTGTTTCCTGCATAATGCTCGGCTGAATGAGACGATTCATTATACTGCTAGGTCTAGGATTGAGCTTAACCAGCAGCGTCATCGGCGTTCCGGTGCTTTCCCTCGATGTCGGAGGTGGCACATACGACTCCGGTTCGCAGACGATTATCGCTACCAGCGATCCGTTCACGCTTTATGCGTTATTTAACACGCAGCAGGGCAAAGTCTCTGGCACCTACTACATCGCTGCCGCTATCGTCCCAAAAACGCAAAACCCGCCACTTACAGACTTTGGTTCCTTCAAAGTAAACGGCGTTACGTACTCTTCGGCTAACATGGCCTATGGCAATCCGCCAGCCTCGATAACCGAGAAAAGCCTGGATCTGCAGTCTCACGGCATTTACGACACGCATTACGTAGAAATCGGCTTCACATTCGACACCTCCCGCCGTGCCGACCTCTACAATAGCGCCGAAAACCCCGGCGGACCGGATGCGGACCCAACGGGTGCCATGATCTTCGAAGACTTTGACGTGGACGTCAGCGGGCTCGCCGCCGGCTATCAGGTCCATTTCGACCTCTATAATCTCGGGCGCGATAAGCGCGGCAATACCATGGTCAAAGAATTCGCTCCATTCTCCAAAGATGCACAAAGCGGTCCTCTTAGCGTGGCAGACACTTCCTCGACGATGATTCTGCTTGGTATGGCCATGCTGGGGATTGAAGGCCTCCGCCGGCGTTTCGCCCGGTAGTTCCCGGTTGTTTTGTTCTGTAAAAAAGCAGGGTTTCCACCCTGCTTTTTTCTTTCTAAACCGGCCATTATCGGTTACAAGATTCACTGGCGAATAGCCAGGATTAGGAACAGTTTTGAGCTTCTACCCTATACGAGCATCGTTGGTCATCCTTTGCCTTGCCCTGTGGCAAGCGCAGGCCCAGGTCCCCACCTTTACTTCGCTGCAGTCAGCAGGCGGCACACGCCGTAACTCCGGCAACGGCCTCGCGATTGACAGCGCCGGTAACAGTTATGTGGCCGGTTCGTTCGGGTTCGATTTCTTCGGCGGCAGTTTGGATCTTACCACCACGAACCTCGTGAGCGCCGGCGATAGCGACGGTTTTGTAGCCAAATTCAATCCACAAGGCCAATGCGTGTGGGCACGGCATATTTCCGGCGCTGACGAAGACGATGCCTACGACGTGATCGTCCGTTCAGACGGCTCGATACTTATCACCGGTGAATTCGTGGGTACAAATCACATTGGCAGCACCACCCTGGTGAGCCACGGCGGATACGACATCTTCCTGGCCGCATTCAGCTCCGCGGGTGATCTCTTATGGGCTCAGACAATCGGAGGGCCGAATGATGAATTCGCGATCGCGCTGGCCCCCGCCCCCAATGGCGCTGCATTGTTCACCGGCAGCTTTAACGGTGCCCTCGATCTTGGTGGCGGCATCTCCTTCAACTCGGCCGATGATGATGCGTTGCTGATCAAGCTCAACGCAGCGGGAGGGGTCCAATGGGCTCGTAGCGCTGGCGGAAGCGGTTACCAACTTGGCAGCGACGTGAAAGTGGACGCGCAAGGCAACGTGTATTGGGCGGGTGAATTCGAGACCAACATTATTTTCGGCGCCACCACGCTCACCAGTCCCGGTCTCAACGTCTTTCTGGCCAAATACGACAGTGCGGGCAACCGCCTTTCCGCGCGCAAATTGGGGGATGGTGATAACGCGGAACTGCCAAGACTTGCGCTTAGCCCTGATGGAGGCGTTTTGTGCGCCGCAGCCTATTTCGCCGACTATACGATCGCAGGCCAGCATCTCCCGTTTGGACAGGACGACATTTTCCTCGCGAGCTTCGATTCCAACGACGCGTTACGTTGGGTCAACACATTTGGCGGCCCTGAGTTGGAGACGTGCACAGATGTTCTGCTAGATGCGTTTGGTGGGGCTTATCTCGTCGGGCACTATCGCGGAACGATGCGCGTTGGCAACACGAACCTTACCAACTCCGGCTCGATTGACGTATTCATAGTGCGCTGCGGCGCCAATGGACAATTCCAGGGTGCCATCAAAGCGGGGGGCCTGGGAGAAGACCAGGCATTCGCGGGTGCCTTCACACCCGAGGGCGATCTCCGGCTCACCGGTTATTTTTCAGGCACCGCTCAATTCGGATCCCTCTCAGCGACTTCATCCGATGGGCTGCACAAGATGTTTCTGGCGACCGCGCTTCCGGCCCCCACTCTCCGTATCACGCCCTTCCCGACGTACGTGGCTGTGAGTTGGCCGGCACGCTACACCAACTTCTTGCTTCAACACTCTTCCGACCTGATGCCTTCATCATGGGTTCAGTCTCAAGGTTCTCCATTGCTCATAAACGGTGACTTCGTTGTCACTAACGGCATTTCTGGGCCCCCTCGATTCTTCCGCCTACGCAATTGAGCCCGATCAAGAATTTAGTGGTTGACACTCATTAGCGAACGTTCACGATGGGATCACTGGCTGAGTGTTGTATGGGCTCGGCCATGATTCGGTCCAGGCGGCAGAACGTTTCTTCAGCGGGGTTCCCCAACCCCCACCTCCTTGGCGTCTGTCGCTTGGGCCTTCTTGTGTACGGTCCAATAGACGCCCGGTGGGGGGTTGCTATCGAATGACTGGTCGATCGATCGTGATTGTGCCGCCAGCCGGTGGAACGACAGGCCCGCGCGGCATTGTGGATATCGTGAAAGCATCGCCCCCCATGCTGAATGTCATTCGTGAACCTGCCTTTTGCAATTCCTGCGCTGGTCCAGTTCCTAGGACAGTCGCCATATTCTCTTGCAACTCCTTGTTAATGGCGTCCGCGGCCTTGCGGCGGTCTTCACGCGGCAAATTCTGATCCGCAAACAATTGTGCCATCTGTTGTGCGGCCGCTTGCTGCATCGCGTACGCGCGATCCAGCGTCTGCTGATCGAGGTTGAACTGCTGGCCGACTTGCGTCAGCGAGCGCCATCCCGGATCCGTTTGTCGTGCGATTTCCTCCATCCGTTGCTCGCCCAGCGCACTCTTGTAAGCGTCATCAAGCAATTTGCGGGCTTCGCTTCTCTTCCGCATCTTCTCGGGGTCGCTGTAGTCTGCTGACGCGCCGACCGCCTCTTCATACGCCTTTCGCAGATCAAACAGCTTCTTATACTCCGCCTCGCTCAGGTCCGCGTCGCCGAACCGGCTTCGCACCGAATCAGCCGCATTCGAGTCGCGAAGATCAAACGCATAGAGTTCCTCGGGCGAAAGCACCTGCGCAAGTTCTTCCCTGCGTTTCTCGCGCATCTTTTTGGGATCAATGTCCTGGCTCAACTCGTACTTCGCGAGGATGTCGCGCACCTGCTTTTGCTTCTCCGCGGACAGGGATGCGAATCGTCCCTGGTCAATGAGTTGATCCACAGTGATGTTCGCCCACTGCTCGTGGGGATCAGAATCCATCCCCAGGAGCGTCTTGAGCAATGCCCGCTTTTCGGCGCGCAACCCTTCCAACTCTTTGGTCAAACCTTGCCGCGCCTTTTTTGAGGCCGGTTTCCAATAATCGTAATTGTTCGCTTGCGCCATCAGCGCCGCGAATTTTGGCGCATACAGTTTGTTTATTTCTGCGATAACCAAATCGCGAATGGTTTCTTCCGGGCAGCCAATGCCGCGGAGATTGGACATGTATTGCTGGAAGTCGCTCGACTCCACCTGGTTCCAATGAAAACCCTTTGATGGCGTAACAACAACCGGAGGCTTTACTTCAATCGCACGCTCTTCAGCCGGGCTGTCGGCGAGGGGCGCGACGGTCTCAGCGGGGGTATTTTCTTTGTGGCGGGGCCAAACCAACGTGGCCAGCAAGCCGGCATTCAGTAAAACCGATCCGAACAAAAATTTCTTCGCGCCCATAAACGTTGTCCGATGTGTGTAACGTATCGGCTCATCGAATGGGTCGGAAGATCTTTCTAGATCCAGAATCCGCCCTTACGCGGCGGCGGCGATTTCGGGGGACTCGGCTTTGGGTTCTTCCTCGAAGGTATTTACGGCTTCATGGATGAACCCGGGATATTCACGGTTTAGTTCTTCGGCCAGCCGCTGCGCTTCCTCTTGAGCAAAGCGCCTCTTCCCCTGGCCTGCTGCCGGCCCGATACGCGACCTCCAGGAGATGACGTATGTCTTTTTCATGCGGCAACTGTGCTGCCACACTTCCCTCGTCGAAAGGAGGACTCACCCTCTCTTCCGACCTGCCAGCGCCTACTTGCAAAGGATAAGACGCGGTAGCCTAAGGACAAGTGTGTCGAAACAGGACATCAGCTTTCGGCAGTCTCTCACAATTGCGAACGCTTTGGATGGCAAACCCGATGCTCTAAGAGAGGAGGATAATTGCATGAAAGTGGCGCTAACAAACCGGCCGAAGATCAAGGGGTTTACGCTGGTGGAAATGGTGGTCGCGATGGCGATCGCTGGCATCACCGTAGCGGGCGTCGCGAGTGGCTTTGTGCAAGTTTTTTTCCAGGGCCAGTCTTCGGCTTATTCGCTCGCGGCGCATTCCCTGGCGATGCGCGGACTGGAGCAGGCCCGCGCCGCCAAATGGGACCCTGCCGGCAAGGACGAACTCGGCAGCAACACAAACTGGCCGCCCCAGTTCGAGATCCTTGACTTGCCAATGAGCGGCAACAACATCACCTACGGCACCAATCGCGTTTCTGTCACGACCATTTCCACCAAGCCGCCTCTGCGGCAAATCAAAGTCGAGTGCACCTGGAGTTTCCTGAACCGGCGCGTATTCACGAATTCAATCGTGACCTATCGCGCCCCCGACCAATGAAAGTCCTGAATCTAAAACGCCGCATGGCTTTTACGCTGCCGGAAATCCTCGTCAGCATGGTCCTCTTCGTCATCATCATGGGGATGATCATCGTCACGCAGGTGTACGGCTTCCGCATGTTCAGCCTCACGCGACCAAAGCTTTCCGCTAGCGACGATGCTCGCAAAACCGTCGGCCGCCTGGTCGATGAAATTCGTTCCGCGCATATTGTTCGGGTCGGCAAGGGCGACACGAAGACGTTCACGGAAATCACCCCTGGCCTTAAGCAGATCGGTAACGCCTTGTTGATCCATCCCAGCACCAATACCAACACGTACATCAAGTATTATTGGGACAAAAACGCGCGGGCGGTCCAGCGGATCACAGACGGCTCCGCTCGCACATGGACCATCGCCAAATCCGTCAGCAACGAGTGGATCTTCGCGGCCGAGGATTACCAGGGCAAAACGCTCACGAACAACGCCAACAATCGCGTGATCTCCGTGCGGCTGGATTTCTATGC
>DATENK010000019.1:0-6515 GCA_035275085.1 Verrucomicrobiia bacterium
TAAAAAAGCTGCTATAATCGGACAGGGACGCCTTTTTTTGCCAAATGGCGCTTCGCATCGCCAACGGTGTATTCGCCGAAGTGGAAAATGCTGGCGGCGAGGACGGCGTCGGCTTTGCCGTCGAGGAGGACTTCGGCCATGTGTTCGAGGGAACCTGCGCCGCCGCTGGCGACCACGGGGACGGTGACGGTTTCGCTGATCCGGCTGGTGATAGGGATGTCGAAGCCGGCTTTTGTGCCATCCGCATCGATGCTGTTGAGAACGATCTCGCCTGCGCCCAGGGAAACGGCGCGCTGGGCCCATTCGAAGGCTTCGAGACCGGTCGTTTTACGGCCGCCGTGCGAGAACACTTCCCAGCGGTCCGCCGCGACGCGTTTGGCGTCGATGGAAACGACGATGCATTGGCTGCCGAATTTTTCGGCGCCGGCGCGGATAAGATCCGGGTTTGCAAGCGCGGAAGAATTGATGCTGACCTTGTCGGCGCCGGCCTTGAGCATGGTGTGCATGTCTTCGACGGTGCGAATGCCGCCGCCGACCGTGAGCGGCATGAAGCATTGGTCGGCGGCGCGTTGAATGATGTCCACCATCGTAGCGCGGCCATGAGCGGAGGCAGTGATGTCGAAGAAGACCATTTCATCGGCGCCCTGGTCGTTGTAGCGGCGCGCGAGTTCTACCGGGTCGCCGACGTTGCGCAACTCGCCGGCTTCGGAGCGGCCGAATTGAACGCCGCGGGTGACTCGTCCCGCGTGAACGTCGAGGCAGGGAATGACTCTGCGCGCCAGCATTAGCGTGCAGGGTAGCTGCTTGGGGGTGCGGGAGCAACCGGAAGCACGTAGGGCGGGCACTCCTGGCCGCGAGTTGCCAATTGGCGGACAAGAGTCTCCGCCTTACGTGCAATTCGTTTGCTTTCGGTGCAGCCAGTCAGAATGATGTAGGTGCGAAAAATGTCGTCTGAAACCAATGGCCGCATCTCGCCCTTGAAGGGGCTCGATTATTCGGTGGTGCAGCAATGCATGCACTGCGGGATGTGCCTGCCCACGTGCCCGACGTATGACGCGACGAAGTTGGAACGGAACAGCCCGCGGGGGCGAATCGCGTTGATGCGCGCGATCGCGGATGGTGGATTGGAAGCGACGAAGGCGTTTGCGGACGAAATGTATTTTTGCCTGGGATGCCTTGCGTGCATGACGGCATGCCCGGCGGGGGTGAATTACGCGGAGTTGTTCGAGCATGCGCGTGCGGAAGCAGAGCAGAGCGGCGTGATGACTTCGGCGAGGCGGAGCGCGATCCGCACTTTCACGTTGCGGTGGCTGTTCATGGAGCAGGGGCGGTTGCAACTGGTCGGGCGTGTGATGCGGCTGTATCAGGAGCTTGGTTTGCAAAAAGCGGTGCGGAAGAGCGGCGTGCTGAAGCTGCTGCCGAAACGGTTGCGTGAGTTGGAGGCGATGACGCCGACCGTGCAGGCCGCATTCTCAAATGAGATGATTCCAGCGATAGCACCGGCTCGCGGTGAAAGGCGTTATCGTGTGGCGATGCTCACCGGATGCGCGCAGGACCTTATTTTCAGCGATGTAAACCGCGACACAGTGGAAGTGCTCACGCGCAACGGTTGCGAAGTGATCACGCCGGCGTCGCAGGGATGTTGCGGCTCGTTACATGCGCATAACGGCGAGTGGGCGATGGCGCAACAGCTCGCGCGCCAGCAGATCCAGCAATTTCCGCCGGAACAGTTCGACGCGATTATCACCAATGCAGCCGGTTGCGGTTCGCATCTCAAACATTACGCGAAGCTGTTGGAAGACGATTCTGCGTACGGGGAACGCGCGAAGCTTTGGGATGCGAAAATAAAAGACATTCATGAATGGCTGGTCGAGATTGGATTCGAGGCTCCAGGTCGAGGCGGTCAGCCGGAGCAAACTGTTACGTATCACGAGGCGTGTCATCTGTGTCACGGACAGAAGATCACCGCACAGCCGCGGCAAATTTTAAAAGCGATCCCCAAGCTGAAGTTGGTGGAATTGCCGGAAAGCATGTGGTGCTGTGGCAGCGCGGGCATCTACAACCTGATTCAACCGGAAATGGCGGGTGAACTATTGGAGCGAAAACTGAAACACATCCGCGGTACTGGCGCGTGCACGGTAGCGACGGGCAACCCCGGCTGCCTGCTGCAGATCCTGAACGGCGCGCGGAGCGAAGGATGGGAGTTGCGCGTGGTGCATCCGATCACGCTTTTGGCGGAGGCATATCGCGTTGAAAATGACCCTAAAATCGTGGATAATATGGATAAGTGAAAGCGGAGCTCAGCACACTTGTTCCTGTCGCGCAAAGACTTTGCTGGTGGCAAAGCCCCGAGGAAGCGCTTACCGACAGCGTTCGCTTCGCAGCGCAGGTGATGGTCTTTGGGAATTGGGAGGACGTGCAGACGACGCGCGCCGTTTTTGGTGACGAACATCTGAAGCGCACGTTACGTCAAGCCCCGGCAGGAGTGTTCGACCTCGCGTCGTGGCATTATTGGCACTATTTTTTTGGGATGGAACCGGTTCCTGGTTTGCCGTGCAGGAAACTGTGATGACTCGCTTTTCTCCGCGGCTGGACTTGTTTGAGGCACTTTAGTTCAGGCCGGGCAGGACGGGCGCCTTGAGGGCAGGGGCCGCTCCGGTATCGATTTGAGGGAAGTCGCGCTGGAGGACTTTGCGGAGATCGGCAGCGTTACGGGGAGCGTAGTCTTCGGCGTTGTTGTTGAGGATAACGTGGACCGCCCGCGCCTGTGCGGCCATATTTACGGCCCGTGTGGCGAGCTCTTTTACCTCTTGCTGATTATATAAATAATTGAAACGCGCGGCGACCGTCTTGCCTTTGAGGTATCCTTCAGCGTTACGACCGTGGCAGCGCAGATAGGCGAGATTGCCGGTGACGTAATCTTCGGACGGCATGATCATGAAGTGTCTGTCGGGCGGGCTGTCCACGGACACGAGGGGGATTTTATGCTGTTTGAAGAAGGCCACTGTTTCAGCCTGTTGATCGCCGGTGACCCAGTTGCGGTTGCGCAATTCCACGGCGAGCGGGGCTTTGTCGAGGCATTCGAAGAGATGCGCCAAGTCGGCAAGCTTGTTCGCGCGCGGACTAAAGGACGGGGAGAGTTGCAGCAGGAGCGCACCAAGTTTGTCCTCAGCACGAAAGGGCTCCAGCTCGTCCAGTATGCGCTTTACGAGCGCGCGCTCCAACTCGGGTGTGAGTTGCACTTTAGCGTTTTGCACGCGGGCAAGTTTGCGCAGGTCTGGCGGCAGCGTTTCGGGTCCGGCGCTGTGACGAGAGAGCAAGCGATGAAGCTTCACGTCGAAGACGAAACCGTCGGGCGTTTGTTCGCACCAGCGCTTGACTTGCGCGCGAGCGGGAACGGCGTAAAAACTTGAGTTGATTTCGACGAGATTGAAGTGTTCGGAATACCACGCGAGGCGGTCGGCCGCGCGGACTGATTTCGGATACCACCTGGCGATGAAGCCCGGGTCTGTCCAACTTGCGGTGCCGACCAGGATTTTCATTCTTTTAAGCACGGATGAACACAGATGGACAGGGATGGGGAAAAAGAGGAGTAGGATTAAGATTAGGATTAGGATTAGGATGGATGATTGTTAGATGCAGGCGATGGATGTGCAGGTGATTGGGAAAGAACTGGCCGTCCGGTGGGCAGACGGATCGGAAAGTTACGTTGGGCTCGAGGCGCTGCGGCGGGCATGCCCGTGCGCCGGGTGCAAAGGGGAGACGGATGTGATGGGGCAGGTACATCGGGGGCCTGAGATGGTTTTGGGAGCGCGATCCTTCGAAGTGCGCGAGCTCAAGCGCGTGGGCGGCTATGGGATTCAGCCGGTTTGGGGCGATGGCCATTCGACAGGCATTTACAGTTTCGATTACTTGCATGCGGTCGCGCGCGTTCAAAATTAATTATAAGCGCAGGAAGAATTTTTCGCACCAAAACCTTGTCTGCTTTTCGGCGTTTAATAGTATTTAGCCGACATGCCAGATCATTTGGACACAGATGCCGCGCTCATGCTCCGCGTCAAGCAGGGCGATCGCGAGGCATTTGAGGCGCTGGTTGAGAAATATAAGCAGCCGGTGATGAATCTGGTTTTTCGGACGTTGCGGGATGCCACTGAAGCGGAAGATCTGACGCAACATGTGTTTCTGCAGGTGTATAAGTCGGCGCATCGTTACGAGGTTTCAGCGAAGTTTTCGACGTGGATTTTCACAATTGCCCGCAACCTGACCCTCAACGAAATCCGTCGCCGGAGCCGGCACCCGGCGGATTCGCTGGATGCGACGTCGCCGGAGGACGATCAACCGATGATTCAGGTGGAGGATCGCAAGCATTTTGCTGCGCCGGATGCCGTTTTGCATGGGGAACTTCAGGCGAAGATCAGCGAAGCCATCGCCGAGCTGCCTGAAAAACAGCGGACAGCGTTGCTGATGTGCCGGGAGGAGGAAATGTCCTATGAAGACATGGCGAAAGTGCTGGGTTGCTCGCTTTCTGCGACGAAATCGTTGATCCATCGGGCGCGCGAAACGCTTAAAAACGTGCTTAAGCCTTACCTTCGGACCGGAGTATGGCGGGAGGCGGAAAATTCATGAATTGGAAGCAACTTTTGCCCTCGGATGGGTATTTAACAGGAGCAAGCAATGAACGAATCGTTCTACCAGGAATTACGGGAGATTAGCTGGCGCCGCAAGTTGACGCCAGAAGAAGAAACCCAACTGCAGGGCTGGCTGACCGCACACCCGGACAAGCAGGCCGAATGGGAGCTCGAGCAGTCCTTGAGCGAGCAGTTACGCCACCTCTCCAATGCGCCGTTGTCCTCGAATTTCACTTCGCAGGTGATGCAGGCGCTGGATAGCGAACTTGCCCGTCAGGAGCGGGAAGGGCGCGGCGGACGCAATTGGCTGCAGTGGTTGCATAAATTTGCGCCGCGACTGGCGCCGGTGAGCCTAGCGTTAGTGGTGGCGGTTACGTTTTTTGTGCATTATCGCGGCAATCACGTTGAGGAACAGTACCAGGCGAAGGTGGTTGAAACGGTGGTGCGCGTGGCGAGCGATGTGCCGAGTCCTGACATCCTGGCGGATTTCGAGACCATAGAAAAATTGCCGCTCGGTTCCGATGACGATTTGCTGGCGGCTTTGCAATGAATCCCATGTTTTGTTTGCTCCTGATGTTGAGCCTTGTTCTGTGTTGCGTGGCAGCGACGCACGCGCAGACGCCCAATCCGCCTGCGGCCGTCGCGGCGGTGGTGCCGCCGCCCTTGCCGCCCAGTCCGGTGGATACGTTTCGCAAGGTGCTGACGATGTCTCCCGAGGACCGTGAGAAATTTCTCGCGACGCTTAGCGCGGACAAACGGCAGATCGTGATGTTCAAACTGGAGGAGTATCAGGGGCTTTCCGCGGAACAGCGCGAGCAACGCTTGCGCGCGCTGCAAACACGGCTTTGGGTGCGGCAACTGATCAAGCTGCCGGCTTCCAACCGTGTCGAGCGCCTTGCGGCGTTGCAGCCGGCCGACCGGCAGGCCATCGAAGAACGGCTGGCGCGGTGGGACCGGCTTCCAAGCGAACTGCAGACAGAGGTTCTCACGAATGAAATGGCGATTCGGATCATCGCCCGTTCGCCCGATTCGATCTTGAACGCCGCGCCGCCGCCGTTGCCGCCGAATGCTCGGATTTCGCAGCAGCTTCAGCATTGGGCTGGTTTATCGAAGGCGGAGCGCACGGAGATCCTTAATAACTTTCAATATTTCCTTGAGGATATTTCCGACAATGAGCGGGCCAAAGTTCTGGCTGAGCGCCCGAATGTGAAGAACACGCTGGGTCCCATCGCCACGTTACCAAAACAACAGCGCGAGCGTTACATCGCGGGCATGAAACGCTTCGCGGCACTGACTCCGGCTGAGCGGCGGAAATTCCTCTTCAATGCCGCGCAGTGGGAGAAGATGACGCCCGAGCAACGCGAATCATGGCGGCTGCTGGCCAAGAAATTGAATTCCAGCGCTCCGCCCCCTGCGCCACCGACTGGGCGACCGAATGCTTCGCTGATGCCCGGCACCGACCACGTGGCGCTGCAGCGCTAACGCTTCGAAGTTCAGGCCGCCTGCTGAATGGGCGCCTGGGGTTGCGTGGGAGTGTGCTGCTGCAGAAACTGGAGATTGCCCTTTTCGCTTTTGGCTACTTGCCGTTCGTCTGCATGCGTTACAGTGTGAATCCATCTGCGGAGTCGCGTTCCGAATGGCTTCGCTGCCCATCGGCGTTGATCGTCCTGCAGTACTTTGAGAGCGTCCTCATAGAATTCCGCCAACTGGTGTTTGCAGACGACGTAAGCATAAACCCGGGCGTGCAGGCCGGTCGAAAGCTGCGAGGCGCGACGGTACCACTTTGCGGCTAACCCGACGTTGCCTTCGCAGCGATACGCATCACCGAGCGTGGCAAAAATGGCACTGCGTAGCTCTTCATGCTCCTCGCCGCTCGATCCTTCAATC
>DATENK010000020.1:0-4760 GCA_035275085.1 Verrucomicrobiia bacterium
GGCGCACCCGGCGCCCCGATGATCTCCGCGGCCAACTCCTTTTGCCGTTCGGCTTTGGAACGCTGGGCGACGGCGACGAGGAACGTGTAAATCAGGGAGTTGGTGGGGAATTGTTTCAGGGCCGCGCGCATGCTCTGGATGTGCATCGTCTCGAATTCGTCCTCCAGGTTGTTCATGCCCTCGGTGAAAAGGCGCATCCTGACTTTTTTCATTAACGGGACGTTCCCGGCAAACATCAAAACTTTGACCCGATCATCTTCCGGGATGGTTTCGTCTGCCAGCACGCCGGAGACAAATCCCGCGATTTGGCTTTCAGCGTTTGTATCGCCCGCGGCGACGGCGTGGCTCAAAGCATGCACAACGGTAATCCGAGCGTCTACGATGTTTTCGTTCGTGGGAAAGCGCGCAATGAACTCTCGGGCTTTGCCGGCGAAAGAAAAGGCAGCGTCACGAACCTGCTTTTGAAATTGGGCCATTTGCTCGGGCGTAGGCGGCTTCGATCGCCACTCCCGTGGCGGCGTAAGCGCTTCATGCACCTTGTCAACCTCAACCCATGCCGTCGCGGCGTCGTCCGCAAGCAGTTGCGGCGGTTTCTCCCGCGCCAATGACATCAACGCTTGAGCGAGGAGAAATCCGCTGAGGAAAAGGCCGGCGATTCTCTGTCCCTTTGACCTGGAAATGGAGAAGCAGCCGAATCTCATTCTGGCGCATGGTAACCTGCTGTGGACGCCCGTCAATGCTCACGGCGATTTCACGCCATTCGAAAGCAGGTGACGTCTCAGCGGCAGAATCAGTCCCATTTAAACGAACCTCCCCAATCATTGTTTAGGTTCCTTTCGTTTTCTCCTGTTAAACTCTTCGCGTCGGTTCGCGGCTGCTCTCCTTCCTTCAACCCTGTCGCTTCCCGAGGCCGTACCTGTCGCCCACCTGTCGCTTTCAAAACACCACTTTCGCCCAATGTTTACAGGCCACCTGTCACCCTGTCGCCACCTGTCGCCCCCTGGGGGGTGTCTCCTTCCGCCGACCCCCGCCGCGATGATGAAATCGATGGTGTCACCGGGGCGCAGCAACCAGTTCACGTGGGAACTTGCCGCCCCGCCGGGGGCACGGTGGAGGTTTCGGTGGGAAATCAAACCGTTAAAACGGTTGAGGTCGCGCCACCTTCGCGTACACCCCGCTAAAGCGGGGCGTTAATGAAACCTTGCGCCGTGGACGGTTGGCGATCACACCTTTCTGTTATCCCGCTAAAGCGCCCTGTTAAGAGCGCTGGTGCGTGGGCAGCGATCAGGAATCAGATTTGAGTTTGAGGGCGCGAACGAATATTCTCAAGCGATGGAAGCTGTGGGACGTGCCCGTGCCGCGATAATCAGGAGCCTCGTGTGGCTTTTATTGGTCGCAGGAATGGCATTCGGGCAGGTGCCGGATTTCAAAGAAACGAAGGACCGCGCCGAACAGGGGGACGCCGAGGCGCAATATAATCTGGGGTTGATGTATGACATGGGGATTGGCGCGCCGAAAAATTACAGCGAGTCAGGCAAGTGGTATGCGAAGGCGGCGGCCGCAGGGATCGCGGAAGCGCAATTCCAATTGGCCGTCCGGTACTACGAGCACGCAAAGCAGGCGAAGGAGAATTACGTGAAGGCATTCTCCATCTTTTACAAAGCGGCGTTACAAGGGATGGCTGAGGCGCAATACAACGTGGCTTTGATGTATCAGTTGGGGCGCGGCGTGCCGACGAACCGCGTAGAAGCTTACAAATGGTACATCATTTCATCCGCGCAGGGTTACACCAAGTCGCTGGCCGCACGGGAAAATCTGGCGGGCGATTTGGCAGCGAAGGACATTGCGGAAGGCGAGAGGCGCGCGGCCTCGTTCGAGCCGAAGCGATCGTATCGGCCGCAAGCGAGTCTGGCGGCAGTGAATGGCGAACCACCGAAGGGCAGCGGCACGGGCTTTTTTGTGACGGAGGATGGTTATCTGGTGACAAACTTCCACGTGGTCAGCGGCGCCACGAGTTTGATGGTAAAGACGCGGAAGGGAAATTTCCCGGCACGCGTGGTGAAGAGCGATGATAAGAATGATTTGGCGCTGCTGAAGGTGACCGGGAATTTTCGCGCGCTCCCGGTCGGGAACAGCAAAGAAACGAAGCTTGGCGACCCGGTTTTTACGATCGGTTTTCCAAATACGGATGTGCAGGGGATTGAACCAAAGCTCACGCGCGGCGACATCAATAGTCTCGCCGGTATCAAGGATGATCCGCGGCATTTTCAGGTCAGCGTGCCCGTGCAGCCGGGGAACTCGGGTGGGCCGTTGGTGGACGCGAGTGGGAACGTGGTGGGCGTGGTGACGATGCGGTTGGGGGATTGGCGGACGTTGAAGCTGACCGGTGCCTTGCCGCAAAATGTAAATTATGCAGTTAAGAGCGCGCACGTCCGTGAATTGGTCGCCTCCGTGCCGGAAGCGGCAAAGAAGCTGGCCGTAGGCGCTGCGTCGCGAAAGTTTGAGGAAATCGTGAAGCAGGTTGAAGACGCGGTGGCGATTGTGATGAGCTACTGATGCCGCGCCCGCACCCCATAGGCAAGCAGCCCCGCGTGGTTGCCGTGTTGACGTCGCTGGAATCGCTTGCGCGCTTTGCGGCGCTCAAAATCAAGCCATGTCACATGGCCGAAATTCGGCTGGACCATATCGGTCCCGAATCGGATTGGGCACCACACTGCCGCCCGATCGAGGCAGAGGGCACACCTGTGATTTTAACTTTGCGAGCCGCGTACGAGGGCGGGAAGTGGAAAGGCGAAGAACAGGAGCGGCTGAAGATTCTGGAAGGCGCGTTGCCGGACGTTTCTGCGGTGGACGTCGAATTGAAAAGCGGGCTGGCACCGAAGTTGAAAGGCCGCGGAGCGCAAATCATTGTGTCGCACCATGATTTTGCGGGCACCCCAAAGCTTGAGCAATTGAGGGACACCGTACGGAAATCGTTTGATCAGGGCGACGTGGCGAAAATTTCGACGATGATTAATTCGCCGGATGATGTCGCGGTGCTGGAAAAGCTATTGAGCGAAAAATGGCCGGGGCCATTATGCGTGATCGGGATGGGCGAGTTGGGCGTGAAGACAAGGGTTGAATTTCCGCAGCGTGGTTCGTGTTTGACCTACGGCTATTTTGACATTCCCGCGGCGCCCGGCCAACTCGCGGCCGCAACTTTGATGGAGCGGTTGGGCTGATGTCCGACCCAAGCCGCACGGCGCAGACATTTCGGTACGAGCGCTGGCGCGCCCTTTCGTCCGGCGTGATGGAGACGGCGGGGAGCACCTTTCTGCTGTTGATTGCCGTACGATGGTTTCATGCGGGCGCGATCAGCAAAGGGATGATCGCCTCGGGTAACAGCGTGGGGCTATTGCTCTCGCCGGTCGTGGTGACATTCATCGCGAACCGCGGGTGGAAAACTTCGCATGCTTCGGCGCGGATATTGGCGGTGGGCGGCGCATGTTTCGCGCTGGCAGCAGCGATTCCCGTGCTGCCGCTATTTATTCTGTGCAGCATTGTGGCGATGGCGTCGCCCTCGATGATCATTCCGATGCTGACACAGATGTACCAGGAGAATTATCCCGAAGCCGAACGGGGCCGAATGTTTTCGCGGACGGTCATCATCCGGATCGCGACCGCGGCGGTGTTCAGCAAGGTCGCGGGGGACGCGTTGAACGGGCACCTCCAATATTTTCGCTGGCTGTTGCTGGCTTTTGCGATCGCGCTGGGTTTCGCCAGCTTTTGCATTTCCCGCTGCCCGACGCAACCGCTCGCTTCGGATGGGTCGGCGCATCCCTTGCGAGGGATGCGCTATGCGCGCGAGGACGTGCTATTTCGCCGGACGCTGATTTGCTGGATGTGCATGGGGCTCGCAAACCTCATGATGCTGCCGCTGCGCGTCGAGTACCTGGCCAATCCGAAATACGGACAGGTCGTGACGGTGGAGACGATAGCGCTGCTAACGGGAGTGATTCCGAACGTCGCGCGCCTGATCCTGAGCCCGATCTGGGGGCATGTTTTCGATCGCATGAACTTCTTTGGCCTGCGCGTGACGTTGAATGTGGGGTTTGCGATTGGGATTTTGACATTTTTTCTCAGCGGCAGTTTCACCGGATTGGTGATGGGCGCAGTTGTGTATGGAATATCGAACGCGGGCGGCGACGTGGCGTGGAGTTTGTGGGTGACGAAGTTCGCGCCGCCGGAACGCGTGGCGGACTACATGTCCGTGCACACGTTTCTGACGGGCGTGCGCGGCGTGATTGCGCCGATGCTGGCGTTTTACGCGATCAACCATTTCTCATTGGGAACCATGGCGTTCGCGACTGCGGGACTGATTGTCGCGGGCAGCCTGCTGCTGGTGCCGGAAATAAAGTTCAAGCCGCTGCGCAAAGGCGCCGCGCTGGTTGAAGAAGTCTCGGACTAAAACAGTCTTAGAGACCATGACAACGCGATTCTCACGGCGGAGTTTTCTCAAATCGACTGCTGCTTTCGGGGCGGGTGTTTACATTTTGCCGAAGGGGATTGCGGCGCCATCACCGAACGACCAGCCGGCGGTGGGATTGATCGGCTGCGGCGGGCAAGGGCGCGGCGACGCGAAAAGTGCGTCACGGTTTGGCCGGATCGTCGCTGTCTGCGATGTGGATGACGCGCGGGTGGATGAAGCGAAGAAGCAATGGCCCGACGCAACGACATATAAAGATTTTCGCAAGCTGCTGGAGCGCAAAGACTTGCACGCG
>DATENK010000021.1:0-7022 GCA_035275085.1 Verrucomicrobiia bacterium
GCCATGCGGTCGATTTCCCAATGTTGATCGCGCGCCGCAAACTCCCGCGCCCGGCATACCACTCGCTGGAAGGCGAGCGCATCGCAACTCGCATCGATTTTGATAATGAAACCTCTGGGACCGCGACGGTGCTCGACATTGAAACCGAAGATCGGCTTGGCTTGCTCTACGCGATCTCACGAGTCTTTGCCGAACTGGGGCTGGATATCTCGCTGGCGAAAATTTCTACCGAGAAAGGCGCCGCGATTGATACCTTCTATGTCACCGAGGGCTTCGGCCAAAAAATTCTGGATCCGGCCCGTCAGGCGCAGATCGCCGACAAACTCCGCCAGGGGATCTCGTCCCTGTGATTCAACGTTTTCGTTTGCGCTTCCGCTGAAGTGCCTCACGCAAAGCTGTTAGGGGCAATGTGTTAATAACGTCCGAGGTTTCAAGCCAGCCCTTGCGGGCGAGGCTTGCGCCGAGGCGCAGCAACCCGGCTTCCTCGTTGCGGTGCGCGTCGCAATTGATCACGCACTTCACACCCCTGGACTTTGCGTACGGCCAGAGCCGCCAATCCATATCCAGCCGCCACGGACTGGAGTTAAGTTCGATCCACGTGCCGGTTTCCGCACAGGCATCGATCACGGCGCGCTGGTTCACTTTATAAGGCTCCCGTTCGAGCAGCAATCGGCCGGTCAAGTGGCCGAGAGTGTGCACGAAAGGATTTTCGGCGACCGCAATGATTTTGCGCGTCGTCTCGGCTTCATCTTCCTTCAACCGCTGGTGGACACTCGCGACCACAACGTCCAGTTCGGCTAACAGGTCATCCGGAAAATCCAGTTTGCCACCCGCGAGGATGTCGACTTCGGCGCCAGTCAACAGCCGGAAATCAGAGCCTTCGTCTTCCAACCGCTGGTTCACCGCGGCCACCGCTTTCAATTGCTGTCGCACCCGCGCGACCTCCAGCCCGTTCGCCTGGATCGAAGTCTTTGAATGATCGGTGATTGCCCAATACGCGCAGCCGATCTCCTGCATGAAGTTGGCGATCTCATCGAGCGTGTTTCGGCCATCACTCCAATTCGAGTGGTTGTGCAGCGACCCTTTCAGTTCCGTCCATTCGATCAGTCGCGGCAACGAACCTTTTTCCGCGGCCGTGAATTCCCCCTGCTCCTCGCGCAACTCAGGCGGAACGTACGCCAGCCCAAGTTGCTCGAATATTTCATCCTCAGTTTTGCACGGGACGCGCAACTTCGGGTCACGGGTTTCCTGGTCTGACCGAAACAATCCGTACTCGTTCAGCCGCAACCCGCGCTGAATCGCCCGCTGGCGCATCACAATGTTGTGTTCTTTGCTGCCGGTGAAATACGCCAGCGCAAACGGATATTCTTCGTCCGTCACCACGCGCAGGTCCGCCTGAATGCCGCCTTTCAATATTACGCTCGCCTTGGTGTCACCCTTCGCGCTGACGGAAATGATCACTGGCAATGTCGTGAAAAAATCGATGACGCAATTCGCGTGCTTCGACGAAACCAGAAAATCGATGTCGCCGATGATTTCTTTGCAGCGCCGCAAGCTGCCCGCCACGCTGCAGCGGATCACGTCCGGTTGCTGCCGCAAGCTGTCAAGGATTGGCTCCGCAATAAACATCCCATCCGCCAGCAAATGCCGCGACGCATACGACCGCCGCCGTGTAATGCCTTCGCAGATATTCATCTGCGTCTTTTCGCCAAATCCTTTCAGCGCCGCGACCTTTCCTTCTTTGCAGGCCTGCTCGAGCTTCTCAACTGAATCAATCTTAAGGTGGTCGTGCAGCGCTTTAATTTTCTTCGGTCCAAGTCCGGGAATCGACAGCATCTCGCGCATCCCCGCCGGAATGGACGCTTTCAGTTCTTCGTAGTAGGCAAGCTTTCCGGTGGTGACCAACTCGATGACTTTTTTGTTGATCGCATCACCAATCCCGCGGACCCCAGCCAGCCGATTTTCCGCGATCAACGCGTCCAGCGGCTCCTCCAAAGTGCCAATCGCGCGCGCCGCGTTCTGATACGCGCGGCTCTTGAACGGGTTCTCGCCCTTCAACTCCAGCAGCGTGGCAATATCCGTGAGGATGTCGGCCAATTGGTCCTTGTCCATGCCCTAAACTAAAACAAAGATGTTTCCGGATTGAAGAAGAAACTGCCAATCGCGCTCACCATTGCCGGTTCCGACAGCGGCGGCGGCGCCGGCATTCAGGCCGACCTGAAGACTTTTGCTGCCCTCGGCGTGCACGGCACCAGCGCCATCACTTGCCTCACGGCGCAAAATCCGAAAGGCGTCATCGGTTTTCAGTCCTGCGCACCCGACATGCTCCGCAAGCAGATTGAAGCTGTGTTCGCCGAGCTTCCGCCCGCAGCCTGTAAAACGGGAATGCTCTTTTCGACCGAACTCGTCGATGTCGTCGCCGAACTCGATGGGCTCATCGTCGATCCGGTAATGATCGCGACCAGCGGCGCAAAATTGATCGACGACGCTGCGATCGTGGCCATCAAGAAGCGCCTTCTGCCCCGCGCCCGCCTCGTCACGCCCAACCTGCAGGAAGCCGAAGTGCTCGTTGGTGCATCGATCAAATGCGAAACCGATCTGCGCGCATCCGCCCGACGGATCCAGGAGACCTTCGGCTGCGCTGCCTTGGTCAAAGGCGGTCATCTGAAAGGCGCGCGCGAAGCGATCGACTTCTTTTACGATGGCCGTACCGAGTTAATGCTCACCGCGCCATTCATCCGCGGCGTTTCCTTTCACGGTACCGGCTGCACTTACTCAGCAGCAATCACCGCGTATCTCGCCAAAGGTGAATCGCTGCCTGACGCCGTCACGCAAGCCAAGGAGTTCATCACTCAGGCGATCGCCCAAAGCGTTCGCGCCGGAAAGTACGATGTGCTGAACAGTTTCTGGTGTTAGATTTCCCAGCCCTTGCGATAATGGCGCTTCACGTATTGTGCGGCTTCCGGCGCGTTCTTCGCCTTCATCGCCGGGCCGTCCCATTCGAGTTTCTTGCCCGTCCGCAACGCGACGCAACCGAGCAAAATGATCTCCGTGAGATACGCCGCGATGTCGAAGTTCGAATACGCCGGTGCGCCGCCGCGGCACGCTTCCACCCATTCGCGATAGTGCCCAGGCGAGCGCGGAATGCTTTCCGCGGGACCCTGGAATCCTTCGAACTCTTTCTGTGGCAGCAGGAAATATTGCGCACCGTAATCGTCCGGGGAGAACAGATGCCCCTTGTCGCCGATCAACAAGCAACCGCTGCCCGGCAGCTTGCGTTCGCGTTGCTTGCCGTCGCGGTCCTTCGTGGTCGCAATATAATCCAACACGCGCTCGGCCCTCTCGTTGTCCGGCTTTTGGCCGCCGTCATACCACCAGAAGCGCACCGCCTTCAGCCCCTCGCGCGCGGGGAACTCAAAACGAATCTTTGAGCTCTTCGGATACGTTTCCTTGTTCATGCCGGACGACTCGGCCTCGATCTCCGTCGGATAGCCGAGCTTCAACGCGCGGAACGGCATGTTCGCCGTGTGACACGCCATATCTCCCAGCGCGCCCGTGCCGAAATCCTGCCAGCCGCGCCATTTGAACGGATGATACACGTCTTTTTTGAAAGGACGCTTCGGCGCCGGCCCAAGGAATAAGTCCCAATCCAAAGTATCCGGCACCGGATCTTCGCCTTCCGGCCGGTCGAGTCCCTGCGGCCAGATCGGCCGATTGCTCCAGACGTGCACTTCGCTTACCGAACCAATCGCCCCCGCCTGGATCACTTCCACCGCACGCCGTAAACCCTTCTCCGCGCTGCCCTGGTTCCCCATCTGCGTCGCGACCTTGTGTTTTTTTGCCAGATCGCGCAGCAGACGCGCCTCGTAAACGGAATGCGTCAACGGCTTCTGGACATACGCGTGTTTGCCCATCTTCATCGCCATGGACGCCGCCACAGCGTGATGATGGTCTGGCGTCGAAACAATCACCGCATCGATCTCCTTGCCCATCTGGTCCAGCATCTTCCGGTAATCGGAAAATTGCTTCGCCTTCGGATAAACCTGCCCGCGCTTGGCCAGCGTATTCTTGTCCACGTCGCACAACGCCACGATGTTCTCCCCGAGCTTCGCCACATCGTCCGTGTCGCTCGAGCCTTTGCCGCCCGCGCCGATCACGGCCACGTTCAATTTGCCGTTGGCGGAAGGTCCGCTTGCGCCCCGCGAAATGCGCGGCAGCAATGCAGTTCCCGCCGTGGCCGTGGAGATTTGGATGAAAAATTTACGACGTGATTGTGAGTTCATGTGAGTTGTGTGTTTGCGGTCTTAATCTTAATCGCGATCCTATTCATAATCTCGATCCCAATCCGGGATCATTTTTCGTAGTAGATTTGGCAGTTGTAAGCAGCCCTGCAGGGCAGAACAAGCAGTTTTTTCGGCTTAAAAGCTGCTCAGTTCGATGGGCATGAGACAAGATCTGTTGCACGTCGGTTTGGTGGCAGGTGCACTGTGCGTGTGTTCCGGTACGCAAGGCAGCGCTGCCGACCGCGGTCCTTATGTCAGTTTTGGCGCCGGCATGAACATCGTTAACGACCGCGAGGTCGCAGGAGGCGGCACTGCGAAATTCAATCCTGGATTTCGCGTCAACGTGGCTGGCGGCTATCACTTCACGCCGATGATCAGCGCCGAACTCGAAACCGGTTACCTGTTCAATGACGTCAAGGATGCGGGAGACACGTCGCTCAGCGAGGTGCCGTTTCTCGCCAATGTGATGTTCCGGTTTGAGAATTCGAGTGCCTTTATCCCATTTGTCGGCGTCGGGGTAGGCGGCGTCGCGGGCTTCTTCACCATCGATGATATCATCTCCAAGGACGAAGGCAGTGACGTCGTCTTTGCCTGGCAGTTGCAAGCCGGCGTCCATTACCGCATTACGGATAACATGTCCGCCGGCCTCACGTACAAATACCTGGGCGCGGACAGCCCGGAGTTCGACATCGGCGGCGGAATCATTCGGTTCGACGTCGTGCATAACCACTCGATCATGGCTTCATTCAACTGGTCGTTCTGATTTCAGTCAGCCTGCCCCCGCACTCGCGGCACTTCCTTTGCTTACTGCCGAGCGCATTTGCTGCGCAGGCGAAAACGTATGAAGAACTGTCTCGTGTTGGTACAGTGCGGCGCTATTTTGGTCATCGGCGCCGGGTGCATTGTCGTTCCTGGCCATCGTCGCCATGTTATTTATAGTCCCCCGCTTCCGCCGCCGCCCCCGGTCGTCGTTGTCGACAGGCCGACTCCACCGCCCGTGGTGGTGGTGAAACCGAGACCCGTGACGCCACCTCCGGTAGTTGTCGTCCACCCTAAACCTTTCGAGGTAAAGCCACCGATCGTTGTAGTGAAACCTGCGCCGGTTCCGCCGGCGCCTGTCGTCGTTGTTGAGCGCCCCGCGCCAGTGACTCCTGTGGTTGTTGTCGAACCGACCCCGGCGCCACAGCCCGTCGTCGTTGTGCAACCCGATTCCAAGCCCGGCCACGGCCAAGGTCACGCTTACGGCCACGACCATGCCAAAGGCCAAAATGACGACGACAAAGGTGATCACGGCAAAAACCAAAAAGCCAAAGGCAAGAAATCCGAATCTGACAATGTCATTGTGCAGACCACACCCGTCTCGAACCCTGCA
The DNA here is from genome assembly GCA_035275085.1 of Verrucomicrobiia bacterium. GTDB lineage: Bacteria > Verrucomicrobiota > Verrucomicrobiia > Limisphaerales > DATENK01 > DATENK01. Next base: position 5,656 of record DATENK010000021.1, read on the forward strand.
GGCGCTGTCGTGGAACCCAAACGGGTGACTTCCCCGCCGAACGTCACCGTCGTCAAAGCGCGTGAACCTGAAGTCAGTCACCCGGGTAAAGGCCACGACAACGAACAGGCCGACAGGAACGAAAAAGTCAAAGGCAAGAAAGCCGAACGCGATACTGTGGTGGCGCAGCCGGAACCTGTCGTCAGCAAACCGCCCGTGGTGGTTGCGCAACCAGAGCGCCAGACTCCTCCCCAAAAGGTCAATGGCGTCGGTCACCGCGACGGCGAAGGCCAAACCAAATCGCAAAACGACAGCAACAAAGCCAAGCAAGGCAAGAATGACAAGGGCCAGGGGAAGAAGGGCGAAGCCGACAACGACAAGGACAAAAAGAAATGATTTTCGGAGCGGTTGAAGCATTGAAGGCCAACGCATTACGTTAATACTTTCAGACCGTATTCTCACTGTTCGGCGGCTACCGTCCGGTTACCTATCCTCCTGGTGAATTGACTTTGCATGCCGCGGAAGTTAAATAGCGTTGTGACCGCGACATTGGAAGAGACCCAAGCTGAGTTGCGACGACTGATCGACCTTGCCCAGCGTGGCGAGGAAGTCGTGATTACCAGCCAGGGGAAACCGGTCGCCAGGATAACTGGGCTTCCCGTGCCTCAAGCCTCGGTCGATCGTCAGGCTTGGCTTGCTAGGTTGGCCAGCTTGCGTGAGCGTCTTGCGACCGGCCGTAACGGATCAACCATCCAAACTATTCTGAACGAGGATCGTGGTGACTAAGCCATGAGTTACTGGGACACTTCGGCTTTGGGCAAGCTGTACGTCCCGGAACCAGACTCCGTGAATTTCGAGCAGAAGGCGGCAGGAACTGCGGCGATTGTCACCACCAGATTTGCCTTGTATGAGATGTCTCGCATCGCCTTCCGCAAGGAGGTTGAAGGCTCGATTCCGGTTAGGTCCGCAGAAAGTATTGCAAGTCATCTGCAGCAGGATCTTGCGGCTGGGCAAATCCGGATTATCGATATCGATTCTCGCATTGAAGCAGAATTCAACACTGTCATGGCCGCCTGCTATCGAAATGCACGGCCATTGTTGGTTCGCACCTTTGACGCGATCCATCTGGCCTCGGCTCGCGTTTCTGCGGAGACTGAGGTCGTCGCAACAGACAGCCGCCTTCGCGAGGCAGCAAAACTCTTAGGCCTAAGCGTTTTTCCGCCTGACTTGTAACGCTTACGCTATCGCAATCATTTAACACCGGTACAATTTTTGGTGTCCTTTTCGGATGAGGCGGTTGCGTCATCGTGACTGGTCGGTTGCGTAGCCCCGGTGCTTTTGCGTTACCCCTGCCGACATTTTCCGCGTGGCTTCACCCGGGAACGGCA
>DATENK010000022.1:0-7418 GCA_035275085.1 Verrucomicrobiia bacterium
CAGCTTGGCCCGCGCTTCCATAAAATACAAATCAAGCACTTGTTGTCGTGTCATAGCCTTATCGGTGCGAATCGGAAGGGAGGGACATCTGCTCCGGATGCGCAACCGGAAGCACGGCGCCGCTCGCCAGGTGAACATTGAATGACCTGAACGGCATTCGGTCGCGCATTTTCCTGATATCCGCGATCTTCATCTGAGCTGCCTCTTAGCATAAATTTCCAAATCTCAGAAGTAAAATGCGGCGACCGACTGAGGGCAACCCCCGGTTTTGGCGGCAATAAGCGGCACTTCTTGCGCCCTTGAGGCGGAAATCGCCTCGCAAGGCGTTTGGTGGCTTAAAGAGGCGGAAAATCCTGCCGATAGACCTTTAGGCCGATTGGAAGAGGGCGGGTGGCGTGCCTGTAAATAATTCCAATTGACAATAGAACCCGGTAAAACTTAGACTTTCTGCAATGCGTTCGCCATCGAACGATGTAGTATACTGAAATATGAAATCAAATGTCGTCCCTAAACTGACTTCTATTTTTGCGGCGGCTGCCGTCCTCGGCATGGTCACCCAACTGCCAGCTGACACTCAGCCCGGCAAGATTGAGGTGGTGGCAGTGAAAGGCACCGCCTCAGCGGCTACCGCGGGCGGCTCACCCGCTCCGGTAAAAATCAAAGATATTTACGGGCCGGGAACGACCATCAAAACGGACAAAGCCTCGGCTGTCGATCTATCCTTCGGCAGACTCGGCACTCTACGCCTCGAAGAAAGCGGCACGTTGACGGTCGACAAATTCACCCTGACTGAAACCGGGGCGGACACCGTGGCCGACGTTCAGTTGAATCTCCCCGAAGGCACGATCCTTGGGAACGTGAACAAACTTTCAGCCGCATCGAAGTATGAAATCAAGGTTCCGCGCGGGGTTGCTGGCATCCGCGGGACGACGTTCCTGGCGAGCGGCGCGGCGTACTTTGTCTTGCTGGACGGCGCGCTGGTGTACGTGGATGTTCCGCCGGGCGGCAACCCGACACCTTATACGATGCAGGCGCCTCCGGCGGTTTATTTTTCACCGCTCGAAGGCGTGAAACCTGCGCCCGAAGATTTAATCACTAGTGTGCGGCAGCGCATGCCTGGACCCCCATTTCAGCCACCCGGACCGCCATTCCATCCGCCTGGACCGCCGGATGACCGGCCTCCTTTCGTTTCGCCCGGTGTCGGCGGTCTTCAATAACCACTGAGCTGGCTTAGACATTTCAAAGCCCAGAGTTGCCTTACGGCCTCTGGGCTTTTTCATTTTCCCGAATGAAGCTCGAGCGGACGCATATTCCATTGCTCATCGTCCTCGGGGCGGCACTGTTCGTTTGCGCGCTGCAGCGCTTTGATCTTTTTCGGCGTCTCGAATGGATTTCTTACGATTGGCGGATGCGCGAGGCAGTCCGTCGGCAGCCAGCCCTCGTTTCAGACAAACTCGGATTCGTTTACATCAACGACGAGACGATCGCGCTGCTGAGCGAGGGCCAATTAGGAACTAATCTGCATGTGGGGCTTTATTGGCCGAGACACGTCTATGGCCGGTTGATCCGCGAGTTCAAGAACCAGGGCGCGCGGGCCGTCGGGCTGGACGTGATGTTTGACCAATCCCGTCCTTACGATGCGAAGGTGCCGTTCGAGGGCAAGCTGATCGAGTCGGACCAGTTCCTCATCCGCCAAATGGAGCAGGCCGGCAACGTCGTGCTCGGGACGGCCGACGTAGCGCCGCATCCCGGCTTTCGCGATGCAGCCGCCGCGCTCGGTGATATCGCGACCGTGCGCGATAGCGATGGCGTGCTTCGACGCGCCCACGCGTTTCGAGATTACCGTTTATGGCATCCAAAAATTCTGAGCAGCGCCACCATCAATGGCTGGAGATTGGAACAGGCGCGCGTGCGGACGAATCGCATTCTGTTCCCGAAAGCTGATGGCACCTTCGACACGTTGCCGATTACCGACACAGGTTTGTTCAACCCGGCCGACCTGAGCGGGCAGCAAAAGGAGGGCGGATTATTTTTTCTGCGCGCGGCGTATGAAGATGTTCGCGTCTGGCATATGGGGGTGACGATGGCCGCCATGGACCTGGGACTGGATTTGGCAGCCGCGCAAATCGAACTCGACAAGGGGCGCATCGTGTTGGGCGGGAGCAATGGCGTGAGCCGAATTATTCCGGTCGATCAGCAAGCGCGAATGCTCATCGAATGGACCATCCCGCCGAACTATCCGCAGCTTGCTTCCCGGCCACTGCATGCCGTCCTGGCCGATGACGCCAAACGCGAGACCGGCGTGACACCGCAAAGGGTGTTCGATGGAAAACTGGTGATCGTAGGTTCCATGGCGACAGGCAACGATCTGACCGACCGTGGCGCAACGCCGCTCGCGCATGAAGATTTTCTGACGGCGAATAACTGGAACGTAATGAATTCGGTTCTAACGGGGCGGTTCATTCGTCAGAGTTCCTCCTGGCTGAGTTATGTTCTGATCATAGTGGCCGCGGCTGCGGCGGGACTTCTGACGTGGCGATTGCCTCCGCTGTGGGCATCGGGTCTTATCACCGCCACGGCATTGGCGTATGCATTTATGGCAGGCATGGCGTTCCTCCATGCGAGATACGTGCTCCCTGTCACCGTGCCGATCGTGGCGCTGGTGCTGGGCCATTTCGCGCTCTTGAGTTATCAGGTGTTCTTCGAGCAGGGTGAGCGGCGGCGGATTAAAACTGTTTTTGCGAAACTCGTTTCGCCCAAGGTCGTTCACGAACTGCTCAAGGCGGAGGGGCTATCGGTTCGCGGCGCGCGGCGCGAAGTGACGGTGCTGTTTGCAGACGTGCGCGGATTCACCGAGATCACCGATTCCACCCATGCGTTGGCCGAGGAATTTGCGCATCACAACAAGCTCAGTCCGGCGGAATCTGAGGCTTACCTGGATGCGCAATCGCAGGAAGTGTTGAAGACGGTGAATCTTTATCTGAGCGCGATTGCCGACATTGTGAAGCAACACGACGGCACGCTCGACAAATACATTGGCGATTGCGTGATGGCGTTCTGGGGCGCGCCCACGCCTGTGTTCGCCCATGCGCTCGCCGCGGTCCAGGCCGCGATTGAAATTCAGCGCGCCATCGAAAAGCTCAACAGGCGCCGCACGGAGGAGAATCAGCGCATTGAGCGCGAGAACCAGGAACGTGCCCAGCGCCGCGAACCGCCCCAACCGCTTCTGCAACTCCTTTGGCTCGGCACAGGGATCAATACCGGGATGATGACGGTCGGTTTAATGGGCTCGGACGAGCACGGACTCAATTACACGGTGTTCGGCCGGGAAGTGAACCTTGCCGCGCGATTGGAATCGATTTCCGGCAGCGGCCGGATCCTGATAGGTGAAGGCACCTATCGCGCCCTCCTGCGCGAATCACCGGCCCTGGCGGCGTCTTGCCTCGAATTGCCCTCCGTCAGCATCAAAGGCTTCCGCGACGCCGTCCAGGTTTTCGAAGTGGCATGGAAAAAAGAGAAACCCGGCCCATTGGCAGAGCGGGCTGACGCTCAGCGCGCCGCTCTGTGAGGGGGCTGCGGGCGCCCGGGAAAATGCAAGATTAGGGTTAGGATTAAGATTAGGGGGACCCGCCCCACGGGGTGACAGGTAGTGACAGGAGCGACAGGCGGCCTGAAAACATTGGGCGAAAGCGGTGTTTTGGAAGTGACAGGTTGGTGACAGGTACGGCCTCCGGAAGTGACAGGTTTTGAAGGAAGGAGAGCACCCGCCAATGACGCGAATTGAGGCGAACAGTTAACAGGAGAAAACCAAAGGAAGCTAAATCCTCCGGTTCAAGTCGTTGCAGGTCAGCGGGACGAGCTTTGGCGGCGACTGTGCGGAACGAGCAGGGGCACGGTGAATTGAGTGGCATGACCGGCGTAATCGGCTGCGCTCAATTGAAGACGATAGAGGCGGCCGTTTAGATCGCCGCCGCGACGATCGGCTTCAAGCTGGAGGGTGACTGAAAACGATCCATTTCGGCCGAGGACGACACGGCCGGCGGGTTGCACGCGGCTGTATTCATCCTTAACGAGGTAAGAGGTGGTTCCGGGATTCACTCCAGAAGCGGCATCAGTAATCGTGCCGGTGATGACGACAGGCACGAACTTCCCGTTCGGCGGCCAGAGCTCATTCGGGGTGGCGCGCGCGCGAATCACGGGAGGGTTTTTGTCGATGTTGATATTGGTAATTGTAGTCGTGGTCTTGTTGTCCGCGCGGTCGATTGCTGTTCCGGACACGCTTTGGCCAGCGCCGTCGGCGGTCAACACGACATCCGAGGTACAGAACGCAATGCCGGAAAGGTCGTCGGCGCATTCGAAACGGGCTGTGACATTCGAAGTGTACCAGCCGGCGTGATCGGGCGGCCGATCCAAGGCGCCCGTGATGGTGGGGAAGGTTTTGTCAATCGACACGTCCAACAACCCTGTGCGGCTGCGTTTGCCCAGACCACCGACAGCGCTGAAGGCGACTGTGGTTACGCCCTGGGTGACCAAAAGGTAGCTGTTGGTGACCGCGATGGTAGAGAGATTGGCACCAAAAGTGTTGGCGGTAATGGCCTGGATGGTGTCGCCGACGGCGGAGATGCGGACGGCAACGTTTGTATTGTGCCACCCGTACGATGACGCCCGTGGTGAGGTGCCAGCGGATACGGTGACGGTGGGCTGAGTGGCCCAGATGCCATTCAGGAAGTTGACGAACATTGCGGGTCCAGGCGGGTCGGATGAGTTGGAGGAACGGTTATAGCCGCGGTCGTAATAATCGATCCAAATGAAATTGGGCAGGCGCTTGTAAACGTCGGCAATATCCTGCCACTTCAGGGCAAACCAGCCGATGTCGTTGATACCCAACTCGCCATCATACGGGCTGACACCCGGCAGGTCGGGCACATGCACCACGGAAAACAAGCGGCGGGTGAAATCATCGATGGGGGCGGACTCGTCTCGCGGAAGGATCCACTTGCGTCCCACGTTGAAGGGCGGAAGGCACTCGTGGCCGTAGACTGTCATTGTCTCGAAATGCCACGAGCCGCCGCGGCGCGGCAGGTAAGGCGGAAACATTACCACCCGTTTTCCTGCGTCGACAAGCTGGCGCAAGGTCGGATAGCCATAACGATCAACGTTCCATCCTCCGGCGCGGCCTCCGGGAGCGGGCACCGCGGGATTGAACCCAGAGGGGTGGAATATGTATTTCGCCATTCGACTCTCATTGATGGCCGGGTTGATGTATTGGACCTCGAATGCACTATCCAGCTTGGTTTCATAGGAGATGGTGATGACCTCGTTCGGGTGATCTTCCATCCAATCGCCGATCTCATTCAGCGTGGTCTTGAGCAACTTCCATGGATCGCAGGGCGGATGGAAGTCGTCCGCGGTAGGCATGTCCAGGCCGTGGGCAACAACGACCTGCAGCGGGTCCTTGGTGGAGAAGCGATTGCCCGGTGTGGTATCTGTTCCGGTGTATTCTTCCCAGATCCAGCAGCCGAGGAAGTTCGCGCGCTGGCGGATGAGCCACAGATCCAGGTTGATAATGCGAACGCCATAATCCAATTGGTCGCTAATGGAGTGCGGTTGATTAGAACGCGCGCTGAGGAAGCCCTCGTCGGGATTTGAATAGGCGTTATGGGTCGCCAGATAGGTGAAGTGGTCGTATGGCGCGTCAAGGGAAGGAAGATGAACGTCGGCCGCATGGCTGGCGAATCGCGTCAGAAAATTGAACCCGATAATGAGATAAGCCGCAAGATGGACAGTTTTCATAACGCTCAATTCCCGTTCCCGAGTGAAGGCCCTTCTTAGCTCTTGCCCTGGGTATTCCGAGCCTTATCGCGCCAATTGGCGGCTCACGTCAACTAATAAGTTGATTAAAGTTCCTTCAGAATCGGCGCGTTCCAGATACGTCAGTTCGCTCTCGCGCTCGCTTCGAATTAAAAAATGAGGTAATGCCGGATAAAATTTTCGGTTGCGGGGCGGTCGGTGGTGAATAAGGTACGACATGGGAGATGCAAGGATGAGTAAAAGGCCGGTGCGGGCGAGCCGCGGCAAGTTGCAGAAGATTCAAAAACGCGCGGGAGAACTGGCGCTGAACCGTGGTAGACGCGCGGAGGAGCCGAGTCACAACGATGTGACGCATGCGGAACGGGAGCTCCTCGGACTGCAAACGCTGCCGAACCCGGACGATCCTACGGCGGGGAAGCCATAGAGTTAGTTCGTCGCCGGCGCGTTCCAATGAGTTTTTCCTTTCCTTTTAAAAATTCCAAGCTATTATCTGGTTCATCCCAGGTATGCGCAAGCGCGTGCTCCTTTTTGAACCGTTGCCCGCCGACCAAAAGGCTTTTCGGGATGCTGTACATGCGTGCGAGTTCAACGTGGAGTTGATCGTGGCCGGGACTCTGACCGAGACGATGGCTTATCTGAGCGGTGCGGATTTTTTTCGCGATCGCGAGTCGTTCCCGTTGCCGGATTTCTGCGTGGTGAACGTGAATGACGTCAATGGGATTGGCTATTCGCTACTCCGCTGGATTCGCGCGGATGTTGCGCTGCACACGATCAAAGTGATCGCCTTCGCCGAAGGCAGTCAGGCGTCGAGTGAGCAGGCATACGATTTGCCATTTGATGCTGTGCTATTGAAGCCGTTTTCGCCGGCGGGCCTGCTGGACGCGTTTGACCTGGCATTACAGTCAGTGCCGCTTCCCGGTTGACGAAGGCCGTCGTCAGGCCTCAGGGAGCCTGAGTTCAAGCCAGAAAGTGCTGCCCTGGCCCGGTTTGGATTGGAGGCCGACGCGGCCGCCCAGACGTTCCATGCCTTTTTTGACGATGGCCAGGCCGATGCCGGTGCCTTCATAATGAGTGCTGGCGCGCTCAAAGATGCCGAAGATTCGTTCCTGCAGGTTCGGCGGAATGCCGATGCCGTTGTCCTTGATGAACAGACGCGCCGTTTTGGTCTCGTTCATGGTTTCGGCCCAGACTTCGACTTTTGGTGTCGCGCCTGGCGGAACAAATTTGACGGCGTTGCCGAGAAGGTTGGAAATGGCCTGGGTAAGGACGGCCTCATTACCCAGCACCGCGGGAAACGGTCCTTTCAATTGGATGTGGGTGCCGTGGGCGCGCAGATCGGGATAGGCCTCCAGGATATCCTCCAACAGCCGGTCAAGGGGGACGGGCGCGGGCTGGACTTCGGTGCGAGCGACGCGGCTGTAGGCCAGCACGTCGCGGATCAAGCGGTCCATGCGTTCGGCAGCGGTGCCGATACGACGGATGTAATCCTGGCCCTCGGGGCCGACTTTGGGTCCGCATTCTTCATGGAGGATGCGGGCGAAGCTTTGCATGGCGCGCAACGGGGCGCGCAGATCGTGGGAGATACTATAGGAAAAAGCTTCGAGCTC